>DATFHI010000193.1:0-10247 GCA_035248525.1 Fimbriimonadaceae bacterium
AGAACTATCGTGAGCAGTCGGTGGGCCGGGAGAAGGAGGACCTGATCATGGTTCCCACTCTTCGATCCGGCGCGAACGCTCCCGCGGCTCCCGCCAAGAAATAGAAAATAGCGAGTGCGGCACCTTCTTGCCGCGCTCGCATTTTATCTGCGGAACTCCGGGTTTTCCCCCCAGCGGAACCCCCGCCAAAGTGCTAAACTTAACCGCCGGGAACTGCGCGGCAGCAGGCTGGTGAACCTCGCCAGGGCCGGAAGGCAGCAACGATAAGTCGGTTCTCTGTGCGACGCACCATTCCCGGTATACCGACCTTGCATTACCTTGCCGCACGCCTGGATTTCGAATCTTAGCAATGCCTTATTTGTCGCTCTACCGCAAATATCGGAGCCAAAGCTTCGACGACTTGATCGGCCAAGACCACGTCGTCCGCACTCTTCAGAATGCAATTGAATCGGGACGGATCGCGCACGCTTACCTATTTACGGGGCCCCGCGGCACGGGAAAGACCTCTTCGGCAAGATTGCTTGCCAAGGCGTTAAACGCGGAAGGTGGACCGAATCCCAATCCGCCGGAAGATGATCCGATTGGGCAGATGATCGCGGCGGGCAATTGCCCGGATGTTCAGGAGTTCGACGCGGCCAGCGAAGCCGGCGTCGACGACGTGCGCAAGGCAATAGTTGAGGATGTCCAGTACCAACCGATGATGTGCCGGTACAAGGTGTACATCATCGATGAAGTCCACGACCTAAGCGGAAAAGCCTTCGACGCCCTGCTCAAGACCATCGAGGAACCGCCCGAACATGTTGTGTTCATCCTCGCGACGACGGAGTATGCCAAGGTTCCCGCGACGATCCGCTCTCGATGCCAAAAGTACGAGTTTCACCGAGGATCCCTATCTAATTTAATCCAGCGTTTGACATATGTGGCGGATGCGGAAGGGATAAAAATTCAGCCAGCGGCGATCACCGCAATTGCGCGTATGGCGGACGGCGCGTACCGAGATGCCCTTACCTTGCTGGAACAGGCGATGCTCACTCGTGAAGGCGAAATTACCCTCGAGCACATTTACGACCAGTTGGGTTTGGTTTCCGATGAGACGGTGGATGGGTTGCTCGAAGCCATTAAGCAGGCTGATGTTCCGAAGATCATTGAAACGCTGAGCGAGCTTTCTCGGTTAGGCCGGGACTCCCGTTCAATTCTTGATTCCATGCTCCAACGATTGTCTGATCTGACTAGGGCAGCGTTTGGAGTGGAGATCGGCGGTCAGAACGATGCTGGCCAGGAAGCCGCGCTCCATGCCGCCGGACAAGCATTTGGTAGAGATTTCCTCCTCGCGATTCGATCATCACTTTCAGAGGCTCATCGAGTCATTCGCGATATTAGCTTGCCGCGCATATGGTTTGAGGCTGAATTGATTCGTCTTGCCCTTGCTAATCAGGTGCCTACGGAACGGCCAAAACCGCAATCCAAGGCAGCCGAGGCAACCACATCGGATACGAAGGTTCAACCCAAGAAGGAACCGGTTGCGGCTACTCCAGTGAAGCCAGTTAAGGTTGCCGCCGATGACCCGATTTCGGTGGCGTGGCAAGCGGCGGTCGAGGAGCTCAGCGCGTTGAGCAAATCCATGGCGGCGCGCCTTGCTGACGCAAAGATTGGCAATTCTGAGAATTCCGTGCTGTACCTTCAGTTCACAAGGCAAATGGATTTGGAGTGGATAAAGGAGAGTCCTAAGCGGATATCGGCCGTACAAGAAGCCGTCCAAAAACGACTGGGAGACGCCTGGACGGTGGAATTAGGCGTCGGTCAACGAGCCGTAATCGAGACAACGCAAGCGGTAGAATTGCCCCTTGAAGGTCAGAAATTAACGGAAACCGTTCGAGAGATTTTCAACGCGAATTAAGCAGGCAAAAGATGAAGCTACCTAAAGGATTTGGCGGCCAAGGTTTTGGCGGCATGATGCAGCAAGCGCAACAGGCGATGGCTCGCGCCCAACAGCTTGAGGAAGAACTGGCGCGAGAAAGAATTCCGATCGACAAGGGTCCGGTAAAGGCGGTATTCGATGGAACGGGCCAGCTGCTCCAAATAAAGATCGACAAGTCGGTCATCGATCCCGACGACATCGAAGCGTTGGAAGACCTGATCGTTTCCGCCGTGCGTGATGGCTTCACCACCGCAACTGAAGCTCGCAGTGCCAAAGTTCAGCAGATCATGCCGAACATTCCCGGAATGTAGCCGGGATAGTCCATGCTATTTGCCCGCCCACTAGCGGAACTAATTGCTGAATTGGAAAAGCTTCCGGGCGTGGGACCCAAGTCCGCACAACGCCTGGCCTACCATTTGCTTAAGACAACCGACGCTGAAGCCAACCGGCTAGCCGACGCCATTCGCCGGGCAAAAGCGAAGCTTCGCTTTTGCTCGGTCTGCCAGAACATTTCCGAGCATGAAATCTGCGAAGTATGCCAGGATCCGCGTCGCGATGGCTCCCTAATTTGCGTCGTTGCCGAACCGCGAGATATCGCCGCAATCGAGCGCATCAACGAATTTAAGGGTCGTTACCACGTGTTGCATGGCCTGATGAGTCCGATGGAAGGAATTGGACCGGAGCAACTCCGAATCCGTGAGCTACTGCAAAGGCTGAGTAATACCGAGATCCAGGAAGTTATCTTGGCGACGAATCCAACGATAGAGGGCGATGCCACCGCCCTTTATCTGGCCAAATTAATAAAGCCTTCGGGAATTTCCGTGACACGGTTGGCGCACGGGATGCCGGTGGGCGGCGAACTCGACTACGCGGATTCCGCCACCCTCATCAGCGCCTTGGAATATCGTCGGGAGATGTAGGGTTTACTTCTTCACGCTGAAATTTATGATGCCAATCTCCTTTCCAGCCAAGTCTTGCCCGGGCGCTTCTTGGAAATACGGCCAATTGCGAAAACTACGCCATTAAGAGCGACAAGGGACAAAAAGATTCCGGCTCCATGGATTAGACCTTCTTGCACCCTTTCTCTAAAAGCTGCGGTGAGGTTCTGAGGAGCGAACGATAGTATGCGATTTCTTTCTGCTCGAACGTAATTGAGACTGGATTGGAGGGAATTGCGCAAATCCTTCGAACCGTGCCACTTACTTTTTGCCAATGTCCAGTCAGTAGTGAAACCTTTGCGAACTGTCTCAATCCTCACCAGGTATCCAACTGGTCTCCAAATGTCGCTGAATTCCAACCCTAAGGGGATTACATAGCCTCTGTTCGCACCAAGCCAGTACGGAGCGTCATGCTTTGCAGTTTTGAAGAAAGTTTCGGCCCCATCTACCATCCTTAGGTCTTTGTCGAGTTCGCTTGTGTATCTTTCGAGCTCGGCCACCACATCCGATGCCCGACTTCGCAAGATCGATGTCTCGGGAATAAACCTTTGAGCAGATATTGTTGCGATTCCGATACAAGTCGTAAGTACGACGACAGCGATTGGAAAGATGAGCATTTTCCTACTTAGAAGCGCAAAGATGCCGAACGCAATCACAGATGCGATACACGCGAAAAGGCAGATCGACCATGCCGTCCAACTCGGAGCAAATGCTACGGTTGCGCACGTTACCAAGGCACCGAAGATCAAGGAGCCTACTGCATATCTGCCGCATGAATCTCTTTCCTCAGGTGAGCCGCCCTTACTCGCCCGGCCCGTCACTTGAGAAACTGGGCCGAAACGTTGAAGTGCTGCTAACTGGGCATCCTCATCGGACATTCCATTTGCTAAGTTCTCTGAATAGATTTGTGTTAAATGCTGTTCTGTCTCCTGAAGCAAGGTGTGAACGTGGTCGATCCGCAGACGTTCTCGAACTTGAGACTCGACTTCAACCAAATACCAATGGATGTACTTAGGCATGGGACCGATCCTCCTTGCGAGCCGCGGACAAGATCGAGTCTATTCCAGAGGACAGCTGCGCCCAAACGGATTTTTTGTGATCCAATTCTCTAAGGCCTTGCTCGGTGATTTTGTAAATCCGCCTCGACGGTTTGCCTTCCTGCTGCTGCCATTCGGCAGTTACAAGACCCGCTTCTTCCAGTTTGTGTAGGGCCGGATACAGTTTCCCTTCTCCAAGTCTCATCAGATCATTAGTCTTCTTCGTAATCTGCTTTGCAATTTCGTATCCGTGCGCGGAGTGGTGTTGTAGAACACCTAGGATCAGCGCGTCCAAGTCACCCTTAAATGCCATGAGTCGGTTACCTCTGGATGCATCATACATCAAAAACGGATATATATCCAAAAGCAATTAAAATTTCGAGTTCATCTGAACTCAGAGCAACTCGTCGTGGCCGAAATAGAAGTGCTGAGAGAATTCTCCCGGCTTTAGCCAAAGGAGGGCCTGGGGCAAATTGGGTAGCAGAAACGTTACAACCGGTTGGGCGTCTTCAGGGGCTAGTCGGCCGCCGTCGACTCGAGTTATAAAGAGGTGCAGGAGATCCTCCTCCCCTTCAAACTGATATCTGAAATCTCCTACGGTTCCGCCGAACGCATTGGCTTCGATGCCTACCGACTGAAGCGCAAACTGTTCGCTCGGGATCGAGAAGGATGGATCAAACTGCGGTAGCAAGATGCGACGATCTTCCTGAATGTAGTCGAGAAGGGTCTCAACAACTTGGCAACGCTGGGCGACTTCTGCCGGGGTTGGATCTATAGGCGACGGGGCCATTTTAGGGAGATGGCAGAGCGGGTGGGATTCGAACCCACGACCCGCTTATCACGAGTACGAGCTTTCCAGGCCCGCTCCTTAGACCACTCGGACACCGCTCTGCGCTGGGAGATATTATGGCGCATTTCAACCGATTGCGAAGTGCAGCCTAGTTCAGGACTCGAGCGCCCAACTCGGCAAATCGCCGGTAGCCAATTGTGCGATCGGAGACTTGCACATCTCGGTCGGCCCGGAGCGCCATCTTGGCGATTCGGTCCATGTTTCCACCTTCGGCGATATTGATGAAAGTCAGCTTCATGCTTAAGCTTCCGACCAGCTTGTCGCGGACCTTATTGTTGATGCCGACGAAATCCGATTCGGGCCGAAACGGGGAGATGGCGAGGTCGGTTTTAGGATCGAATTCATATCGCCATAGGCGGGCGGCCCGGAATGCCTCATCCCGCAAGTCATCTCCCAGTACGGTGAACAGCCCTCGGTCTAGGCATAAAATTCTGGGTGAACCCCAGCGTAGCGGAACTACCGCCGCTCGTTGATATTCGGGAGTGTCATGTCCGGCTACCAGGATGCCACCTTCCAACACTCCCTCTTCCGTTATCCTCTCGATCTCGTTCAAGTCGGCGGGGAAGCTGTTGCGCGAACTCAAAACGCAGAACGTGTTAGATTCGAGCAACTTGGTGTTTCCGTAGAAAAACAGCACGCCGGGCGGATCGGAGTCCATTTGCTCAACACGGCTTGGATAATGTGCATCCGCCGCGGTGACCAACTGGACTCCAAGCGCGCCCAAACGACTCTCCAACTGTTTCGTGTTTTCGATGCTCCGTCGACCTAACGCGTCGGCCGTTCTCGCCGGCAATCGATATTCCTCTCGCATCGCTTCGGGTGAGAGTGCTAGGAACTCCACCGGAGATCTTCCGAGCAGCCGATTCCGAGTGAGGATCCGAGTAACAATCTTCCCGCCTATTCCCGGAGTCATGGCGAGATGCAAGGCGAAAGTGCGATCTTGCATGCCGGTCAGAATGATTCCACCGCACCCTTGAAGATTTCGACCGCTTTGGGACCGAGTTCTACCATGGCCTTTCCGACTAGGCCATGGTCCACCGCACCGCCCAATCCTTCCCCCAAATTGGTGACGATTGCCAGGAGGCCATACTCCACACCTTGTTCCTTCATGGCGATCGCTTCGCTCGATGCGGTCATCCCTACCACGTCGCCGACCCTTGCCAACATCCGAATTTCCGCCGGGGTTTCGAACCGTGGACCGTTCAGCCCGATATAAACGCCGCCATCTATAACCTCGACGGCTACACGACTCGCGGAATCCAAAAGAGCTCTTCGAGCCGAGGTTCCGAAGGGTTGCGAAAACGGGGTGTGGATGACCATTTGGTCGAAGGCGGTGAGGTTCCGGCCGGTGAGATCCAGAAAGTCATCGCAAACCATCAATGAGCCGACTCCCACCTCAGGATTCAGGGAGCCCACGGCGGCGGAAGCAAAGCAAACCTTGGCTCCCACCGCCCGGACGGCAGCCGCAATCGCAAGATAATTCACCCTGTGCGGGGGGACGGCATGACCTGCGGAATGCCGACTGAGCAGTACAACTTGTTTGGCGCCAACCTGGATTTTCTTGCCCCGCACCATTCCAAATTGAGTGGGGATGTGGACCGGTTGCCCACCCAGCTCCGAAAGCAAGCTCCCGACTCCGGTTCCTCCAATAATGGCTGCATCCGCAAACATTGAATTCCGATTATAGATAAACTTGGCGCATGACCCTGCGCGAGGTGCTGCACGCCCATATCCCAACTTTGGACCGCGACAGCACTATCCGAGACGCGGTGGACAAGATGGACATCTACCAATTTCCGGGATTAGTGGTTGTCGACGAGCGCTCCACGCCGATTGGGGTTATCACCGAAGGAGACGTCTGCCGCGTGGCAAGCACGCGGGAGAACATCACAAGCATGGCTTCCGAACCGGCGTTTGTTCATGCCTCAAAGCAACCAACAACTGCCCATCCGGACACTGAAATTGGTGAAGCGTTTCACCTGATGTTGAATTCCGGTTTGACGCTTTTGCCGATCGTCCAAGAGCAACAATTGCTGGGCGTGGTGTTGCGGGTGGACCTGATGCAGGCGATGCTGCTGGATTGCACCCCTCCGGAGAAGGAATAGGAGTCTAAATACGAATGATCGACACAGGAGACAAATTTCCCGATTTCAACCTGCCGGACCAGAATGGCAAGGTTTGGAGCCTGGCGGACCTGGCGGGCACTAAAGCGGTGATCTACTTTTATCCCAAGGACGACACGAGTGGATGCACCGCCGAAGCTTGCGAATTCAGAGACCTGATGCCAAGCATAAAGGGCGCGAAAGTGATGGGGGTCAGCCCCGATGACCAAAAATCCCATCAGAAATTTGAGAAGAAGTACGACCTTAACTTCACGCTTCTTTCCGATCCAAAGCGGGAATTGATCGATAAGCTCGGGCTCTGGGTTGAAAAGTCCATGTATGGCAAGAAGTACATGGGAGTCGAGCGGACCACTTATTTGGTGGATGAGAACGGAGTTATCTCCAAAGCTTGGCGGAAAGTAAATCCTCAAGGGCACGCTGCCGAAGTCCAAGCGTCCATTTGAGTCAACGGTAAACTCGCCACAATGCCTGAAAAAGTCACCGCGCCAAAGATATTGGCGATGAAAGCGGCGGATAAGAAGATCGTCTGCCTGACCGCCTACGACGCTTACTTCGGTCGCATTGCGGATAGATCTGGCGTCGATCTATTATTGGTCGGCGACTCTTTGGGCAACGTGGTTTTGGGCCACGATACCACCGTTCCGGTGACGATGGATGATATGATCCACCACGTTCGGGCCACCAGAAGAGGAGTCGAAAGGGCCCTGCTGGTGGCTGACTTACCCTTTGGCAGTTACAACGAATCTCCGGCGCAGGCGGTAAAGAATTCCGTTGCCCTGATGCAAGCCGGCGCGGAAGCAGTGAAGATGGAAGGGGACTACACTGACGAAATTCGAGCGATTGTAAAAGCAGGTATTCCGGTTATGGGGCATGTAGGTATGACCCCGCAATCGGTAAATAACTTTGGCGGTTTTAAGGTCCAGGGGAAGGGAGAAGCGAGCGCGAAAGTCATAGCAGCGGCAAAGAGCATTGCCGCGGCCGGAGCATTCGCTATTGTTCTCGAGCTGATTCCTGCGGATCTGTCTAAGCAGATCACTCACGACATTTCAATACCGACGATTGGGATCGGTGCCGGAGTACATTGCGATGGCCAGGTGCAAGTATTGCACGACATATTGGGCTTAGCGGATGAGACTTTCCGCCATGCTTCAAGATATGTGGACGGCCAAAATCTCTTTCTTCAGGGGATGGAGCGCTACGCCGCCGATGTGCGCGAATCAAGATTCCCGAAGCCGGAGAATAGCTTTTGATCGTCTGCAAAACGATCGCTGAACTTCGCACCCATCGAATTGCCGACTCCGGATTTGTGCCGACCATGGGCGCGCTCCATGAGGGCCATCTCACCTTAATGGATAAAGCGAAAGAGGAATGTGCGCAATCCATCGTTTCAATATTTGTAAATCCATTGCAGTTTGGACAGGGCGAAGATTTTACGCGTTATCCCCGCCCGATCGAGAGCGACTTGGAAGCTGCTGAGCGAAGAGAGGTCGACCTGGTATTTCTCCCGGGCGAAAAGGAGATGTATCCGAATGTCCCTTCCACCATAGTTCAGGTTCCAGGAATTACGGAACTTTGGGAGGGTGCAAGCCGGCCAGGGCACTTTGTCGGAGTTGCGACGGTGGTTGCGAAATTGTTTGAGATCGTGCAACCCAAGATAGCGTACTTCGGTCGAAAGGATTTCCAGCAATGCGCGGTAGTTTCTCGGATGATCCATGATCTGAATATGCCCATTTCCATCTCGATTCAGCCGACGGTTCGCGAAGCAGACGGACTTGCACTATCCTCGAGAAATCGATATTTGAGTCCAGAGGAGAGGCAAATCGTGCCGGTGATCTATGAGGTGTTAAGCAAATCCAAAGAAGGTCTGCTCTTGGGCATAGAGCTTGAATCTGTACTCGGTGACGCTAGACGCAAGCTAATTTCCGCGGGATTCGAATTAGACTATTTCGAGTTGGTGGATGAAAAATCATTGCTTCCCGTACGAGAATTGCAAAACCAGTGCACCCTGATATTTGCGGGAAAAATCGGCCGAACCCGCCTAATTGATAATCTGCAAGTTAGAAGTTGATAGAAAGCTTGCGATGTTCGCATCTAAGCTTGTATATTAGATCTCTGATTCTTGGAGTCATTTATGCGAACAGTACAAAGTGTGAAGAATTCACTGAAGTTCAAGGCAAGTCCAAAGCCTGGAATTCTATCGATTAAGATTGGAGTCAAGAAATACAGCGTTCCCGTCGAGGCGCGCATGTTGAGCAACGGAGAATATCTGTTTCTCTCTTTCCCATCCAGCTCCGAACTGTATAAAGTGGTCAATAAGGAGTTAAAGGCGCTGGAGGGTGGAGATGATGCCGCTGACGCGCTGTCGGCATTGACCCCGAAGCGACGTCGAACTCGCCGCAAGAGAGAGCCGGTGGAGATGCCTGCCGAGCTGGCGAACGCGCTCAAGAATTTGCCCTCTGGGTTTAAGCTGGGCTACGGCGCAGATGGGACGCCGAAGCTCGTCAAGACTCGAACCCGCAAATCTCGAAAGAAGGCCTAAGGCTGAACGAAATTGCCCGGTTTGCGGTCAAAATGGACCGGGCAAGCCGACGTAGCTCAGTGGTAGAGCGGCTGTTTTGTAAACAGCGGGTCGCGGGTTCGAATCCTGTCGTCGGCTCCAGATTAAAGTTCATTGGGCGGATTTAGGATTGGAGCCCGACTAAGTGGCAGCAGTTATACAGATTCTGCAGCATCTTGCAGTGCTCGTGGCAATTCTTCTGATCGGAAGTCGGATCAGGCGGCTGAATATGCCCCCAACATTATCCTTTACAACTGCCGCGATCAGCATCCTGGTCTTACCCGTCTTTGTCGTGTCGAGAAGTTGGTTGGTTCTGGGAATTTGTTTTGCCGCCTTTCTGGCTGCAGCGTTGCTCGTACCCGATCGTCCAGGTCGAATGGTAAACCAAGTCGATTCCCTTCAGGAATGACGATTGCTCGATATCAATGGTTAAAGAACGGCTAAAGCTTATCGTTTTGTCCATCCCCCTTGGAATCATTTATTTTTCTTTAATGAGGTACGTAACGCTTCGACAAAGTTTCGATATGGCTCAGCTAGTCATTACTGCTCCCATACTCATACTTGTGCTTGCTTTTGTCGCAAAAAAGCGATTTAGGGAATAGGCTGATCATAAAATCACAACCAGCGCGGATTACAATGATGGTCTGAGCAATGAAGCGCCGACTTGGAGCTACGATGCGGCGGGGAATAGGAACGACGTGACGGCGGTAGACAACCTGAACCGGGCGACTACCATCTCAGGTGTAAACCGCACCTATGACATCCTGGGCAATACCCTCACCATCGGCTCGACCAAGTCCATGACCTGGGACGCCCTCAACCGG
>DATFHI010000194.1:0-7552 GCA_035248525.1 Fimbriimonadaceae bacterium
GCCGCTCAAATTGCCGCGGAGTTGCTGGATGGAAGCGAAGCTAAGGTGGTCATAACCGCCGGCGATACACCTCTGGTCGACAGCGAAATGTTCCGCGCTTTGATTGAAGGCGGCCATGCGAACACCAAATGCATGGTTGCCAGCTCCATCATTCCCAATCCCAAAGGTTACGGACGGATTGTGCGAGGTGGCATGGGCGTCCATCGGATTGTCGAAGAGAAGGATGCCACGGCCGATGAAAAAGCGATTCAAGAGGTCAATTCATCGATCTACTGCTTCGACGGCCCCAGTCTGCTTGAATGCCTACCCAAGCTAAAAAACGACAACGCCCAGGGCGAATACTATCTGACGGACGTCGTGGCGATGATTGCCGAAGAAGCCGCGGTCGACGCTATGGTATTCGATAACTCCGATATCCTGCTAGGTGTGAATGACCGCTGGCAGTTAGCCTCCGCCGACTGCAAAATGCGTGAAAGGATATTACGGGCGCATGCCGAATCTGGAGTTACGATCATGGACCCAGCAACGACTTACTTGGGGGCTGACGTCACCATCGGTTGCGACACTGTGCTCGAACCGAACACCATGATCGTGGGCAGGTCGGTTATCGGCAAGGCTTGTCGGATTGGGCCGTTTACCCGCATTGAAGATTGCAAACTCGGCGACTCTGTGATGGTTTACGTGAGTTACATGAAGGAAGCAATTCTTCACGACACGGCCAAGGTCGGTCCCTTTGCGCACATCCGACCCGGTTCAGAACTGCTCCCCGATGTAAAGGTGGGCAACTTTGTCGAAACGAAGAATGCCCGGTTGGATAAAGGGGTCAAAGCAAGCCACCTGACCTATATTGGCGATGCTTCTGTTGGGGAAAACACGAATATCGGGGCGGGAACCATCACTTGCAACTTCGACGGATTCAATAAATCAAGAACCGAAATCGGCAAGAACGTATTCGTTGGCTCGAATAGCACCCTCGTGGCTCCACTGAACCTCTCTGACGGCCTTTTCATTGCCGCCGGAAGCGTGGTGAGCAGCGGGGATTATCCATCGGATTCATTGGTCATCGGCAGAACTCGGACAGAGGTTAAGGAAAAATGGGCAGCACAGTGGCGGAACAGGAAATCGAAGAGCGAGCAGTGAATCGGCGAAACCTAAAAGGCATGAAGCTCTTCACGGGCAATGCTAACCGGGAATTAGCCGAGCGCGTTGCTAACTACCTTGGGATCCCTCTCGGGTCGCTGACCTGCAAGCATTTTGCCGACGGCGAAATCCAGGTGATGGTAGATGAAAGCGCCCGGGGCAACGACGTTTTCATCATCCAGCCCACCTGCGCACCTACAAACGACAATTTGATGGAACTGATGATCATGCTCGATGCGTTTCGCCGCGCATCTGCCAGCAAGATCACGGTCGTTATGCCCTACTACGGTTACGCCCGGCAAGACAAGAAGGTTAAGCCGCGCGAACCGATTACCGCTCGCCTTGTCGCCGACATGCTTACCATGGCGGGAGCGCAGAGGATTGTTGCCCTGGACTTGCACGCCGACCAAATCCAGGGTTTCTTCAATTGCCCAGTGGACCACCTTTACGGCAGACCGATCATTGGCGACTACCTGATCGAACAGGGATACAAGGATAGGGAAGACGTCGTAATCGTCAGTCCAGACGTCGCGGGAGTCGGCAGGGCGAAGTCGTTGGCGGAAATGCTTCGCACCAGCTTCGTCGTCATTGCAAAGCGCCGGCCAAGGCCGAATGTGGTTGAAGTAGTTGAAATCGTCGGTGACTTCAAGGACAAGACTTGTATTTTCATCGACGACATGATTGACACCGGCGGATCGTTGGTCAACGGGGCAATGGCTCTTCTCGAGCGTGGCGCCAAAGATGTCATCGCAACTTGCACTCACGCAGTATTCAGCGACAATGCCAGCCAGCGGTTACAAGATAGCCCGATCAAGGAGGTCGTGACATTGGACACGATACCGATCGCTCCCGAAAAGAGATTTGAAAAGCTGACGGTGTTGGAATCGGCTTCCCTCGTCGGTGAAGCAATCGCTCGAATCCACCAAAACCTTTCCGTAAGCTCCCTATTCGATGACTGGAGATAAAGATCCGGACGGTTTGCAATGGTCGATCCGTCCATATGAAAAAGCGCCGGCCAAACGCTTCGTCATTCTCCTTGTGGCGTTACTAGCAATGGCTTTGGGCGTCTTCGTTTATGGCCGCCCGTTGCTAGGAATCCTTGGGTTTGCTATTATCCTGGGGGCGACAATGGATTTCTGGCTTGGATCTTCCTATGCAGTCGATCCGAAGGGAGTCAGTTCTCGAACCGGATTGTCACTCAGCCGGATTGAATGGGAGGATGCCAAGCGCATATTGATCGGGCCGCGTGAGGTAAAAGTATCGCCTCTGGAGCAAGGAGGCGGCAGATTGGACGAGTTTAGGGGGGTCGTTTTAAAGCTGAAGGAAGAAAATCGGGAGCAAGTGCTGGCCGCTGTGCGTAAATTTGGGGGGAACCATGCTCGAATTCTGGAAGGATGACCTGACCAACGACGAGGAAGAAGCCTTGATCGAGAAGGCGGCGGCGGAGATCGAAAAGCGCAAACTCGAGGTCCCCGCAGTTGTTTTGCTTGAATCGCACAAGCCGTTGGCGTTCATCGGGAGTCAGTCCGCAATTGCTTTCGCACCATTTCTTGCTCCTTTTCTAGGTTTTGAATTCGTCAACAACTACAGCAGGCTCTTCGCCAAACGTGAAAACGTGGAGAAACTGCTGGTTCGGATTGAAAAGGGACCGAGACGTCCGGTTCCAGTGGAGGAATCTTAATGCTGAGTCAAATCTCATCGTGGAGAGGTGCGCAGTACCTCGACACAGGATGGGTCGGTCCGGCGTTTGTCGTAGTCCTGGTGATCTTCATCTTGATCAACATTCGACGAGCGGGTGGCGGGAAAGACCTGTACATTCGTCGCATTGCTGGTTTGAATGCGATCGATGAAGCCGTAGGACGCGCGACTGAAATGGGCCGCCCGGTATTGATGGTTCCAGGCTTGAGCGACACGGTAAATGCCGTCGTTGTCCAAGCGCTCAACATCTTCTCGTACGTGAGCCGCGTTGCCGCGAGATTCTCAAATCCGATTCTGATTTGCTGTTATAACGCTGCCATCTATACGGTCGGACAAGAGGTTATCCGCGACGTTTACAATCAGGAAGGCATGGCGGACAAGTTCGATCCGGACTCCGTACGCTTTATTTCCGACCGCCAATTTGCTTTTGCCGCCGGCGTCTCCGGACTGATCCTTCGCGAACAGGCGGCAGCCACCTTCTTCATGGGAGAGTTTTACGCCGAGTCGTTGATCTTCGCGGAGACGGCCAACTCGATCGGCGCGATCCAGATTGCAAGCTCCACTGAATCAACCCAGACGCCGTTCTTTATCGCCGCATGCGACTACGTTCTAATTGGAGACGAATTCTATGCGGCAAGCGCGTACCTCACTCGGCAACCCGTACTCGTCGGCTCCCTGGTTGGACAAGACTGGTGCAAGCTGCTGGTAATGGGAACGGTTCTCCTCGGAGTAATCGCGAACACCATTCAACTCGGACCGTTTGGTCACAAGACCATTACGATGGAGCGGAGCGACACTCAGGTGAAGCAGTTGGATAATCCGCGGCCCATAAAGATTTCTGACACTTTTATGTCGCAAATGTTAAATCCCCAAGAAGACCCTGAATTGAAGGTCGAGCGAGAAATGGATCCTAACGCCAAAACGGAGGGAGCAACAGAATGAACTTATTCTTGCAAGCTCAACCCAGCTTTTGGAATGCTCCTAGTTACAGCGGTGAGCTTTGGATCAAGTTGCTCCTCGGTCTGGCTGTGGGCGTCGGACTTATATTCGCCTTGATGGCGGCGCCGGTGCAAGTACGGCGTCCAATCGTCGCCGCGGTCACGTTCATCTCGGGTCTGTTCTACGTGCTGTTTTACTTCTGGCCGAATCCGGTCCAGCGGCAAGACGGTCAACTGCCACGAGACTTTGTGGAAAATGTTGGGTTCCAACTCGAAGACGCAGTTCAGGTGGTAGTACCAATCACCAACATTCTCACTGCGTTGCTGCTCGGGTTGGGCATTTACTCGTTGTTCCGCATCCACTTCCGCAAGGTCAGCAAGATGCAAAGGGACTGGGGTTTTAGCCTTGTCCTGCTTGGCAGCATGTTTGCGATGATCATTTTCGGATACTGGGACTGGATAACAACCCACGGCCCGAATGAAGTGTTGATGGAGAGCCGCTCGAATTGGGGATTCGCCAACTACGGTCGGGACCTCCTCTTCAACGGAATTCTCCAGCAGATGGACGCGGCGATGTTCTCGCTCATCGCGTTTTTCATACTTTCTGCGGCGTACCGAGCGTTTCGCGTCAGGTCTGTCGAGGCCACGATCATGCTCCTTACGGCATTGATCATGATGCTGAGCCTGATGGGGGCCGTCACCTATTTTGTCGACACGAAGATGCTGGGAGATCCCCGTCCGGATAGCATGCTGTTCAACTTTACGTTGACGGAGGTTGCCAAGTGGATCAAGGACACCTTCCAAACATCGAGTCTGCGAGGAATCGACTTCGGTGTCGGCATCGGCGCGCTCGCTATGGGCCTCAGACTCTGGCTGAGCCTTGAACGGCAGGGAGCGGGAGCGTAATGGCACAAGTAGAAAAGCAACCGACCCTTGGTGATCGACTGCAATCCCTTCCAAAGTGGATGCTCTATCTGATCCTAATCGTGGTCATGTCCATCCCACTGGTATTCATGAAGGGATGTAAAGTTCCTGGAAAACCCGAGGAATCGACCGTCGACCTCTTTTACAAGCTCATGACTCTACCGGAGGGAAGCACGGTTTTGCTTTCTTCCGACTGGACGAACTCAACCGCCGGAGAAAGCGCGGGGCAGTTCGACTCGCTCATGAGAATTTTGATGAGGAAGAACATCAAAGTGTGTATCTTCACGTCCGCTGACCCTCAGGCTCCCCAGGTCGCTCGAGACGAACTGATGGTTCTGAACGAAGAGAGGAAGAAGGAGGGAGATAAACCTTACGAGCAGTGGAACGACTATTTGATTTTGGGCTACTTCCCGAATGCGGAAGGCACTCTCAATGCCATCCGATCCAACGTCCGAAAGGCGTTCGACGGAAAGAAGAAACTCCCACCCGGCGAGACCGTGCCCCGGGACGTTTTCCTATCGCCGGTGTTGCAAAACATAAAGCGAGTCGAGGACTTCCAAATGGTTCTCGTCATAACGGCGTCGAAAACCTCCAACATCACCATCGAGCGACTCTCAGACAAATTATCTGCTGATGGCAAACTCGGCATGATGGTAACCGGCGTCATGGGACCTGAAACCCAGGTCTATTACGCATCTGGGCAATTGGTTGGCTTATCGAAAGGCTTGAAAGGCGTTTTCGAACTTGAGCAGATGATGGCAAAGGGATTGAACAACCCCGACTTCGCAACTGCGGAAATCCGGTCCGAGAAGTACAAGGACACTCCTATTCAAGGATTTCCGGGCAAGCAAAATGAGGGCAAGGGTACGAAATACTATCCGACCCTGCACTTTGCGCTCGGGCTCTTAATTCTCGCCGTCATCATTGGCAACATTGGGATGGCGATGAGCCGCCGCCAAGGAGTTGAAAAGTGAATTTTGATCTTCTCAAGCTAATTTGCGGTGCGCTCGGAACGATCGGCCTGTATACCGTTCTCTACCGAGAGAACAAGTTCTATCGCTTCTTCGAGCATGTGTTCCTCGGTTTGGCGGTTGGCTATACGTGCGTTGCCCTTTGGACGGAAACGCTTTATGACACTTGGTGGACCAAGATGGTTGGTACGCCGGCGGATGGAACCGAGCCAGGCACGCCCGGCTATTGGGTGTGGATCATCTTGCTACCGATTGGCCTGATGGGCTATTTCGTATTCAGCAAGAAGCACAACTGGATGAGCCGAATTCCCATCGGAATCATCCTTGGACTCTGGTCTGGACAACAGATCCAGGTCTGGTGGAACCGCTACGGTCCGCAGATCAATGGGTCCATGAAGCCCATTCTGCCGACGGCAACCGACTCCTTCACCAAACCCGTGACGGCGGCGCTGACGCCGGATCAGGTCGCGCAAGTTAACGCCCAGGTCTATCCTTCGCAAGCAATTTCGAATTTGATCTTCATTTTCACCTTGTTGAGCGTGTTGAGCTACTTCTTGTTCAGCATCGACGCCAAGAATAAGGTGGTTCGATTTATGTCGACCAGCGGCCGCTGGTTGTTGATGGTCGGCTTTGGCGCGATTTTTGGATCGACGGTTATGATGCGGTTCTCCCTGCTGATCGACCGGTTGAACTTCATCTGGGTTGAATTCCTTCAGAAGGGAATTCTCGGTCAATAGAATTGAGCGGGTGGGGAAGCCTTCCACCCGCACATTTCCATGTCTGAGTTCACCGTCTCCGCGCTTGTACTCAAGCGGCGAGATTCGGGCGAGACCGACCGCCGTCTGACTCTCCTCACCGTCGAGCTGGGCAAAATCGATGTGATCGCCAAAGGCGCAAAGAAGAGCGCATCACGGTTGGCGGGCGTCAGCGACCCGCTCTCAGTGGCTTCGATGACATTGGCCAAGGGGAAGGTTAATCAATTCGTGACGCAGGCGCAGCCGTCCAGGTCATTTCCCGGATTGCGCCGCGATTACGACAGGCTGAGCCTCGCCTTTGCATGGGTTGAGCTACTAGCCGTGATTCTGCCCTGGGGAGAGCCGGATGAGAATGCTTTCGAGCTTGCGATCTCGGCATTGAAGCAGCTCGAGGATCATCCAAAACCGATCGTTGCTCTCATATGGGCCGAGCAAAAACTACTTGAATTAAGCGGCCACCAGCCTTCTTTTGAAACCTGTTCTGTCACGGGGACTTCAGTAAAGGAAGCTGAGGCTTGGGTATCCGCGTCAGCCGGAGGCTATGTTTCCCGTGGACACGAAAACGGATTTTCCGACCGAATACTCGTCAGAGCGGAGGTTCTGTATGGTCTAAGCAGGATTGGCAAGCTAGAACGACCGCCAACCAATCTCAAGTATTCAGATGAGTGCATTCCGGTCCTTATGGAGTTCTGGAAGCACATTTTGGATACTCCGTTACCGGCAAATGAAGCCGTCAAGCAGCAGCTGAGACATGCTCATCTCAATGTTGATAGCTAGCCAAGGAAGCTATCGAGGTCTTGCTGGCTAATTCCTGGTTCGCCGGGGGCGACGTTACTCAACTTTCCGTCCAACATCCATTTCTCTAATTCGTCGACCAGGGAAAAGAGGTGGTCGAACGAATCCACATGGAATAGTAGCGGCTGGTAGTGATCGATCTCGAAGGATTGGTTAATGACCCACTCTAACTGAATTGGATAACGCTGAACGGCGGGCGATTCGATACTATGGGCCAGTTCGCCGAAAGAGCTTAGCAGTCCACTACCGTAAGCCTTGAGACCTTTTCCACGCGAATCCTTCATCAAGCCGAATTCAATTGTAAACCAGAAGAATCTGGCCATCGCCTTGA
>DATFHI010000195.1:0-8057 GCA_035248525.1 Fimbriimonadaceae bacterium
TCGAAGCCAACGGACCAAAGGGATCAAGCGGTCAGCTCTTCTTGTGGGATACGGCTGGCCAAAAGTATGTGTTGATCAAGGCGTTCGCCCTGCAACCAACGGGTACCAAGCGACAAAAGTTGCTGTTACCGAAAGATCTGACGCCGTATGTGTCGGGTGGAATTCTGCGAATGGGAATTCGGGCGATCGGCCCCAACCGAACACCTCGCACTTGGAGCCAGGGCGCATTCGATTTCCAAATCGGATTCGTTCAGGTTTCGACTCGCGAGAACAACTAAAGCTCGACGGTTCATTCGAGTACGATGCAGGCAACGGATGCGTTGCCTGCATTTTCTTTTCGGCGTGGTGCTGTGGGCGGGAATAGCTCTGCCGGCCTCGGCTGAGAGTGACGAGATCGTCATCCAATATCGAATCAGCAAACTTCGCGACTTCGCCCGAGTCAGCGCCCACCGGGCACTCGGCTCGAGTGTCCTATCTGATTTACCGCAGATACGGTCTGAGCGAGTAGCGCTCCCACCGGGTGTTTCCGTTACGGACGCGATCGCCTACTACCAGTCGTTTCCAAATGTGGTCAGAGCAGAGCCTAACTTCGAGCGGTCACTTACTTACGCCCCAAATGACCCTGAATTCCCATCTCAACACGCATTAGTCCAGACCCGAATTACGGAAGCTTGGGACATTTCTAAGGGTCGCTCGTCGGTAGTGGTCGCCGTGATCGACAATGGTGTCGACTCTCACCACCCTGACTTAATAGGCAAATTGGTGCCCGGCTGGGATTTCGTCCAAAACGACAGCGACCCCACCGCAAACTCCAACCATGGGACGCACACCACCGGATTGGTGGCCGCTCAAGTGGACAATGGAGTGGGGGTTGCCGGAACGGGATTCCTTTGCCGGGCGATGCCAATTCGCGTGCGGTCCAACTTGACCAGCGCGGAGTCCGCGGAAGCGATGATTTTTGCGGCTGACCATGGCGCGAAGGTCATCTCCATGAGTTATGCGGGTCCATCTTTCTCATTGACTGAAGAGGCCGCCGCGAATTACGCCTGGAACAAGGGTTGTGTTTTGATTGCAGCCGCCGGCAACAATGGGTCAAGTCAAATTCTGTATCCCGCAGGTTATGCGGCAGTTGTAAGCGTGGGCTCAGTCGATGATGAGGACGATAGAAGCTCCTTTTCTAACTTTGGAGCCGACGTGGATGTCGCAGCTCCCGGAGAAGATGTTCTCAGCACCGTGCCCGGGGGTTACGGCAGGATGACGGGGACGTCGATGGCATGTCCCCAGGTGTCAGGCATTGTTTCCCTCATTTGGTCGGTGGCGGGACCGCAGACAACCAACGCTCAGGTACGTGCGGCACTAGAAAATAACTGCGATCCGATCGGCAGCTGGGTTCGTAAGGGCAGGGTGAATGCGAGAGATGCCATCCTTGCAATCGCCGGCGCCCAAACTTCAACGATTGCGCCCAATTCGATTCAAAAATCTAGCGGGTTAGGTTTCTCCGGGACCCTTTCGGACGTGTTGTCTCCAGATCTCGCGTCTTTCCAAGTCGGCTCGGCGACAACTCCATCTGGTCAAACCGCAGGGGTGGACGTACGCTTTTCCCCAGCCCAAGATATTTCGAACCTCAATATTTCGGAACTTAAATTGAGAGTGTCTGGTCCTCGTTCCGCTCCCTTGCTTCTCTCTATTTGGAATCCTGGAGAACAAAAGTTCAATGCGTTGCGGTCAGTGGCCTTGCAGCCATCGGGAACGTCGACATTTGTAGACTTGCCTCGAAACCTCCAGCCTTATTTGCAAGGCGGCCAGTTGACGGTTCGAGCCCGCGGCCTCGCCCCCAACCGACCGGGACGATCGTTGGCGACGCCTTTTGATCTGCTCTTCGACTATTTTGCGCTGGAGATCCGGGCTGCTCTTTAATTGCCGGTTTTGCGGCAGTACCGGGCAGATATTAACAACGAACCTTTACGTTAGCGCTGGACTGTGCGATACTAAAATTAAAGAAGTTTGAGCAAGCATGTCTCCGAACGTTCCGACTGGCGATTGCGTCTTCGGTTCGAGAAGGCATCCTGCCCCTATTGTCGATTCTGTCGAAAGCGAACCTAAAACTATGAAAGTGTATTCCTTGCGGTTCTCGGCTGCCCTGATTGGGTCAGTTTTAACTGCGCTCTCTTTCTCTCAAGCGACCGGGGGTGAAATTCGCCCGTATCGTCAACTAGCGACCGGTCCAGCCGTGGTGATGAACACCTCGGACTTCTCCCCCCAGATTGTCGTTCCTGGAGAATATCCGGCAAAGCCGTCGTCTCCGAACGAATCTCCTGCGCCTATCAAGAACGGTTTTCCGAACAACCTGAAGGCAGGAAGTGTAACGTCGAAGGCCATTGCCAAGCTTGGTCCTAAGTTCCCCGCTATTGGCTTCACGGGCTGGGTTCCGCCCGACCCCGATTTGGCGGTCGGTCCCAACCACGTCATTGCGACCGTCAACAGCGACGTTGCCTTTTTCAACAAGTCCACCGGCGCCAAGACGTTCCAGCAGACGATGGATGGAAACGGCTTTTTCAACAACGTTGGTGTGCAATCGGACTTCACGTTCGACCCCAAGTGCTACTTCGATAAGCTGTCCCAGCGCTTCTTTATCGTGGTTTTGGAAGCTGATTTCGGTTCAGCTCAAATTAGCAAGATCTTGCTTGCTGTTTCAGACGATGCCGATCCCAATGGAACATGGTTCAAATATCGAATCGAGGCCAAGGTAACCGAAGGTAGCGACAACTTCTGGCTGGACTACCCCGGATTTGGAATGACCAAAGATGCGGTGGTCTTCACCGGCAATATGTTCCCATTCGCGGCCGGCAATGGATTCGCATCCATCATCGTTCTGCCGAAGTCTCCTTTACTTTCCGGTGGAAGCTCTACGGGGCAGTATCTAAAAGATTCGAACATGTTCACGGTTCAAGTTGCGCGTACCGCAGATGCAACTCAGACCGTCATGTACGGTGCGTCAGCGATCAATACTTCGTCGATCCGCTTGGTTGCAATCTCCAACCTTTTAGGCACCCCATCCCTTGTAACAAAAGACGTTACGGTTCCGGTTTGGGCAAAGCCATCACCCGTTCCTGCCGGCGGTGGACGCCAATTGGATGGGTTGGACGGCCGACTCTTCAACCTCCACTTCCGTGGCGGCAGCATCGTTGCCGCTCATAACACGAAAGCTCCAGACGGCCGAATGAAAGCCCGCTGGTACGAATTTGCCGTGAACAACTGGCCAGCGTCGGGCTCGCCTGCGCTACGGCAATCCGGCGACATTCTGCTGAGTGGAACCAATACGCATATGCCGGCGATCAACAAGAACGCCGCGGGAGACATCTCTGTCATTTACAGCCGAAGCAACGCTTCGACGAATCCAGAGACCTGCATCTCAACCCGATTCGCTTCTGATGCTCTCGGTACGATCGGTGCACCCCAAGTTCTGATGACTTCATCCGGAACCTACGGTGGGGCGGGCGTAAACCGATGGGGGGACTATTTCGGCTGCGAAATCGATCCGGTCGACAACCTCACCTTTTGGGGCATAGGCATGGTGGCGGGTCCCGGTGGAAACTGGTTGACCCATATCAACAAGTGGAGCGTGTCCTCGGGCCAAGCAGCTTTGCTTGTAGATCCAAACGCGGTCTCTCTCGTCCAAGGATTAAGCTTCGGCGGTGACCTGACATCCCTGACCGGGTCTGACAATAATCGCTATTCTGTGCGATCAATCCTGATCGATAACACGGGTAACGAAACGACCAACGGTACAAACGCGATTGGACAAGTTGCCTCGTTCCAAGTCGACTTCGATCTCGACTTGTCCGCGGGCGAAGTTTCCGACCTTAAGGCAGTGGTTGAGGCTAATGTCAGCCTCACCGGACCTACCGGTCAGATATTTGCCTTCGACTGGGGATCGGGCACGTTCAAGTCCGTCGGATCGTTTGCGATGTCGACGAGCGACAAGACGGCAACCATCTCCATTCCAAGGACCCAACTGGCTAACTACGTCGACCCAACGGGCAATGTAAGGCTGCTGGTTCGCGCCTTCTCGCCGGTTCGAGGCGGACGGCCGAGCCGTATTCCATCGCAGTTCATGTTCAACGTGGACCGCGTTGGACTCGCACCCGGGTTCATCGCTCCTCCCTAGTCAGCAATCAAAACTCCCCCGATCCAATTGGGTCGGGGGAGTTTTGATTTAGCTCGCCTGGTCGAGTTGGGATTGGTTGCCTGAAGCTTTGTAAGCGCGACGGAATTCAGGGGCGGTATGAACTTGGCGCATTTCCCTTCCCAGTTGAAGTTTGATTCCCATCATGAACCCAAGGAGCCGCTTGTCGCACGCTTGGGCTTGCTCCAGTTGCGGATATCTTAATCCGGGATTAGCTTGCAGTTGAGTGAGAATGGAGTCTCGTTCATCCAGAAGAGTGGAAACCTCAGACCAGCGATCCTGGTAGGCCGCCGCTTCGACGGCCAGGCCCAATATCCGATAACGTTCGATCAGAGAGTTGGAGTTATGCGGCTTGGGGGAGTTCAATTCCTTCCGTCCTGGACATCTTTTCGACTTCGACCCAGCTTTCGCGAAGGTTGCATAAAATGCGAATGCAACGGTCGACCGGCTCTATGCGATCTCCGACGTTCGCCTCGACTAACTCATTGAGGATGTACGTATAGAGCGCGAGGAGATTCTTGGCGACATCGCCGCCTTTGTCCATGTCGATGCACGACATCAACTCCATCACTATCTTTTGAGCTTTCTGCAGGTTCTTGTTCTGGAGTTCGAGGTCTTGGTGCTCGATTCCATATTTGCCCGCCTCCATGAACCGGATCGCGCCGTCGTATAGCATGATGACGAGTTGAAGCGGGGAAGCGCCGTTAACCGCGCTCTTCTGGTATTCCTGAACGAATCTTCCGTTGGCCAAATCTTCCTCTACCGTATCGAGTTCAGTACGATTATTGGAATGCGCAACGGAATTGCTTACCACCTATTTGCTTGATTTTCTTCGGCTACTTTCCAGAACTAAACCAAGGACGGACATTCCCACTGCGAGCAAGATCAGGGAGAGCGGCGCATACCATTGGATCCACGGGGGATATTCCGGGTGGTCGATGCGTTGGGCAGAGGCCTCCAAAAACAGTTGTTCAAATCGCAGGTAGATGAAGATGGCGCCGGCGAGCACTCCACCAATAAATCCCGCGGCACCAGCCAACTCAAAGCGACGGATTGCAAGAAATCCACCGAGATAAGCCGGCACAAGACACGAGGCTACTCTTAATAGACTGGATATGTGCTCGATATCCATCCACAGGAAGAATGGCCATATAAGTAGGAAGTAAGTTGAGAACGAACAAATAACAAAACCGGAGCAACCAAGGATCATTTGGGTGTCCATATCAGGTTCGAGTTTTCGCTTACCCGCAATCTTCTCGTCAGTTGGCAGCGGTTTCATGTCGAATGCGCAGATGATACAAAGGGATCGCAAGAAAAGGAGGAGTTTTAGAAAGAAACTTCATTCATCGATCTAGCTTTTTGACTTTGATCCCTCTAGTTCCCTAGGAGAATTACCAGTATCATAGGTGTAGCTCAGTGATGTGCATGGATGTGTCTGCGACCATCACAGGGCTAGCTAGTGGAGGAAAACTTATGCGCAAATTAGGCTTGCTATCAGCCTGCGCCGTGACCGTGGCGATGATCGCCGGTTGCGGTGGCGGTGGTGGCAGTTCAAGTAAAGTCACGCGAACCGTCGCCGGCTTTGTTTATGTTTTGGGTAATGCTGGTTCTGCAAACCCCGATGCAGTGATCATTCCTTCGGCGGTTGCGCCGAGCGGATTCTTCGCTCCGACGGCCGGTACGGTCACGCTTTCTGTTCCCGAAGGAACAATAACCCGTGCCCCGGACCAAGAAGTCTTCAACATGGCAACCAGCAACGCCATCATTTGCTCCGTTCGAGCAAAGGAGAACACCCTTATTACGGCCACCGGTTCCGGTCTGGAATTCGAGGGTAACCCCCGGTCGTTCAGCTCATTTTCGACCAGCATCGGCGTCCACTCGGATTCCGGCACGGTCCTTCTATTGAACAACGGTGGTTCCACTTACACACCTGGACCACCCGCATCGATTCTTTACACGATCGATGGGGCAATTCCCACCGATCCTACTGTTGACTTCATCTCTGGCGCTCCTGGCTACGTGCTGGCCATCATTGCGCTCGACGCAAGCGGAGTCGTCACAAACGCCTCGTTCAACGTTGCTTCCAGCAATGCCGGCGTCACTGTTGATCCAGTTCCTGCACAGCCTGCGGCAGGTCCGTTCACGCTGATTCCTGGCGGTCTAGCAGATCCTGAAGGTCCGGTCGATATCACGATCGATGCCGTCGGTGCGAACCTGCAAGCGACGATCAACGGCAACTTTGACCATGGCACCGCGACGACGATCACGCTGATGTCTTCCGGTCCCTCGGTGACCTGGGGAACTCTTGCCCCAGCTGTGCCCAACACGACTGTCACCCTGACCGCCACGGTCACTAACCAATTCGGTCTCGGACTCCCTGGGGAGAATGTGACCTTCGACAATCCTAAAGCTCCTGGTAACACCTGGGCGGCCTCGCCCGGAACCTGGCTCACCGCAATCAGCAATGGCGGAGTTACGGACGTGAACGGCGTCGTTACGGCGACGTTCAACCCGCCAACCGAAGTCGATGCGCCGATTCCCGGCAATGCCGCGAAGGGTGTGAGTTCCGTTACGGCCTCGTCGGGATCTCTGACCAGTTCCCCAACGACGGACGTAACCGTCCTGCGACCTATCGGAGCGTTAACCGCAAATGGTCCGACGCGAATGGACGTAGGCACCTCCAGCCCGGCTAGCGGTGCTGGCTCCTTCACGGTCACGGGTGCTTCCGACGTGGATGGCGACACCGCTGCAATTCCAGCAGGGTCCATCACCTGGAACCTGACCAACACTCCTGGCGTCGGCACCGTCGGTAACCCGGGCGACACTTCACCGCAATCCACCGGTAATGCGAACAACGTTGGAAACGTGGTTAGTGCGGGCTCCACCGCCGGCCAGTTCACCATAGTTGCTTCGATCGGTGCGGTCAACTCGAACACAGTTACGACCGAGGTCTTCGCATCTCCGTCCAAAGTTGTGTTCAATCCGGCGACGGTAGTGAGCTTGATCGTGGGTGCGGCCGGCGAATACGCGGTCGGACCATCGGGCACTCCGTTGAACTTCTCGTTCGCGTTGCTCGACGCCTACGGACATGACGTGACGGCGGAGTCCTCAGTGACTTCCACCTCGTTCATTGACTCCTTGACCGGTGGATCGATCACCTCCGGCGGAGCGAACGTTACGGCGTTCACGATCACTTCTGGACCTGGCGACGGACTCTTCCGAATCACCGCAAACGGCACCTGGAACGGTACCGCGGGTGGTGGTCCTGTGGGCTACAATCTGCAGCGACAAGCCGGCCACAACGCTCCCTAGTTCTTAGGCAGCAAAGACCAAGCCCCGCTCCCCGGTTGGGAAGCGGGGCTTTTTGTTGGTGTTTGGACCGTCCTGGTCCCGGCGGTGGAGCGGGAATTGGGTATCATCCGACGTTGGTCGAAAGACCAAGAAAAACCAAGCCACAGACCAGGCACGCCGACCCTGCCAAGGCGACGCTGAACCGGTCTGACAACGGCGGGAGAACTATGGCAAAGAAATGTCTTATTGAAAAACAGGCGAAGCTTGCCGCAACGTGGGACCGGCTCAATAAAGAGTTGGAAGAGATCGAAGCGTTGCCCAAGGAAAAGCGTGAAGCCGCACTCGCGGAATTTAACGCCCGACGAATCAAAAATCGCCACTTTAAAACCCGACTCTACAACCGATGCGCAATTACGGGCCGAGCCCGTGGCAACATTCGGTTCTTCGGCGTCTGCCGACAGGTTTTCCGAGAAAAGGCTCACCTGGGACAGGTTCCTGGCGTGAAAAAGGCCAGCTGGTAAGGAACGGAGGTTCATAAATGCATAGCGATCCAATCGCGGACCTTCTGACCCGAATTCGA
>DATFHI010000196.1:0-12595 GCA_035248525.1 Fimbriimonadaceae bacterium
ATGGCCCCTGACACCCTTTACGAACGGGAAGGCGACGTGCCAAACGTCATCTTCCCATGCGGGGTCACGGTTGCTAATGATGGCGACACCGTGCGGCTATATTACGGCGCTGCGGACAGTTGCATTTGCCTGGCCGTCGGCAGCATCAAAGAGATGCTGAGTTGGCTTGAAGATAACGGTACGAGCATGGCAGGCGTCGCCGGTATTCCCGCCGAACGCCAACAGCTCGCAACAACCTTCTAACTATTTAGGTGACGTTGCCACCACTTAGTGATCTCTCCGAGGCGATGCTGACGGAGATCCGGGGGTCCATTGCGACTCATACCGTGCGAGGTGGAGACTGGATACCGGACAAATCGCGACTCGATCCCCTGTTGCTGAAGCGCCGTGAATACTTGCTCGCTCTGCTCGATGTTGCAGCGGAGATCTCCAACTGAATGGATGATTAGGGTCGGAGACTTTACGTTTTCGAAATAGGCGATGGGTGATTGTGCCCAGAGCTCTTTGATCTGCTCCAAGTCGCCCCAGGCAACTCCCTTGAAGTAGCCGTCCTTGTTGAATGGGAAGTCGCTGCTGCCCGCCATGGAGACCATATTGGAGACGCACCGGTCGGTGATTGCCGCCTTAAAGTCTTGGCAGTGGCCAATCGTCCAGTTCGTCATATAGCCGCCGTAACTGCCGCCCATGACCCCCATTTGTCCGGGATGTATGTACGGCTGATGCTGCATCCAGCGGGTTACGGTTTGAATGTCTTCCCAGTCCTTGTTGCCCCAATCCCCCTTTATTTCCATGCAATATTGCTCGCCATATCCTTTGGACCCGCGGGGGTTTGTGTAAACCACAACGTAGCCTTGGGCGGCGAGCAGTTGGAATTCATGGAAAAACGCCCATCCATATTGGGCATGAGGACCTCCGTGGATTTCCAGAATTGCCGGATAACGCTTTGGCTCGAGGTAGTCGATCGGCTTCATTACCCAGCCATGCAGTTTGCTCTCGGAGCCGTCCTTATTCGGCGTGGATTCCAGCCAGAACTCCTCGGGTTCGCTGAGCTTAATCTCATCGTGAAATGCGGCATTTAAATCCGTTAGCAGTTTTGGCGTCATTCGGCCAGTCGCCAATTCGGGCTGGATCACGGCGACTTCCGGCAGTTTCACTGCGGTTCCCAGAATAGCGGCGATTTTTGTCCCGGTTCGATCGATATTTCCGACCGTCAATGTCTGGTTGCCCTCGGTCAGTAGTTCGCACTTTCCATCTAGGAACACTCTCCCGAGTTGACATTCGCCGTAGTGCCCAATTTGCACAAAAAGCGATTGTCCGTCGGCATGCCACTCAAAGACGATATCCCCTCCCTCTCGGACATCGCTCAAAGTGCCAACCGCTAAGTCGTAGTCGGTCTTGTCCGTGAGGCAGCGAGGCTCTCCGCCATCGGCGGACACCACATACAGTTTCGTATTCCGAGTCCCCCAGGGGTCCTTTTCGTCGACGTCGCCGGTGTAGGCGATTTGAGTGCCATCAGGCGACCAGCGGACACTATCTTTTTCACCCGCGGGAAGACCTTTCAACTGCCACGCTTGGCCCTCCAAGTCGACTCTGTACAGTTGAATGTTGGGCGGCTCCGCGAATGGCCGTTTGCTAGCCGTATGAGCCACTACGAGTTCTTTGGAGTTGGGCGACCAATCAAAGCTGTAATGGTCGCTTGCGGCCTTACCGTACAACTCCTTACATTCTTTTGTATCCACGTCGACTACATGGATCGCATAGCGCTGCCCGGCAAAGTAGCCATCCCCGTCGAGCCGATACCAAATGTGATCGATTTCGATGGGCGGCTCGCTTAGCCCCTTTTCCTCGCGTTCCTTCTTGGCCGCCTCAGTCTGAGTAGGCATCTCCGGACGAAAAGTAAATGCGATTTTGCTGGAATCGGGCGCCAAATGGAACTCTCCCACAGAACCTTCGGGCAAGTCGGTCAGACGGACCGCTTCGCCTCCATCCGTGCGAATCAGGAAAATTTGCGCTTTCTTTCCTTCCCGGCTACTTACGAATGCGATGGTGTTACCATCTGGCGACCATCTGCCTCGCCCCGCGCCAAGATCGCCGCCCGTCCACTGCCTAAGGTTGCCCTCCAGATCCACTGCCCAAAGGTTGGACACGACCTTGTTCTTATCGTTAACCTTATTCTGCGTAAACAGAACCTGCCGCCCGTCCGGGCTGATCTGCGGATCGGCGACGACCACGATGCGAAGGAGGTCCTCGGACTGAATTGGGCGCTTGGGCATTCGGCTAGGTTACCAAGTGGCCGCTCTAAGACGCTTCCTTCACGAGCGGCAAAATATCTTTAAACGAAGGATGCTCCGCGCTGCCCATCCACTCGTAGATCAACGTTTCGGTATGGGACGGCAGGACTCCTGAATCACGCATGCGTTCCATGCCAAGTTTGTGCATCTCAGTGCTTCGGGCGGAGATTGCATCTGGGCACACAAAAACCTTGTAACCGGCGCTCAGGAGGTCCAAGGCGGTCAGCGTAATGCAGATATGGCTTTCGATGCCGACAAGGACTACACAGTTCCGTTCGAATGCCTGTAGATTTTCTTTAAACTCTGGACTTCTCCAACATGAAAACGCCATTTTCTCGATTGGCGGAAATCTCTTATCCAAGATTTCATCGTGGAATCCACCCATGCGTTGGGGGTTTTGTACGGTGCTTAAAATCGGTATGTCCAGAACTTGCGCAGCCCGAATGAGCAATTTGGATCGCCTCTCAACCCGTTCCGCCTCGTGAATGGCCTTCATAAACTTTGGTTGGATATCGACGGCCACGATCACGGATTGATCGATGGGGCAATGTAAGGTGCTCACAACCGAATTATGAACTTGAACTCTATCTCCAACGTTCGTCGTCTCTTTGCGTAAGTCGCCGGCAAATTGACTGTGGATGCTAAACCAAGTAGAATACAGCCGGCTTCGGGGTCGAAAAACGAATCGGCCGCATGGTAGGGAGGCTATAGGAAACAAATGAGCAAGAAGTTTATGGCGTTGGCGTTGGCCGCCATCGGAATCGTAGGCGCGGCGAATGCCCAGAGCGACGACACCCGGATCGATACGACTCCTTCGTATCTGACCTTCCGCGGTGGACTCGTATTTCCCCTCGACGACAACCTTCGAGAGGCGTCCGACCTGTTTGCGGGAATCGGCATCGACTATGAATTCCCTCGACAGCTAGTCCGCGGCGCAACTACGTACTTCTCCGCCGACTGGTGGCTTCGAACCTCGAACGGCGACAATGGGAACGTATTCCCGCTCGCGTTCAACCTTCGCTGGTACACCAACAGCACCGGAAATCGCTTCTACAACGAAGGTCGCAGCTACTTCTTCATTGGAGCGGGCGCAGCCATCATCGACATTGCCGGCAAGTCGAGCGCAAAGTGGATGCTCCGCGGTGGAGTTGGAACGGAGATTGGACCGAACATCATCGCCGAAGCAATTGCCACGTTCAGCGACGAGAGTTCCACCAAGGTTCGAGCCAACGCCATCGGCGTTTACCTCGGATACAAGTTCTAAGCTTCTGGGATTAGCTTCAAAGCCCGACTCATTTTGGGTCGGGCTTTTTAGCGCATGAGAACGCGATCCATCAGGCTGTGAAGTAGCACAGAATCCACTTCACGATTTCCGTCGCGATCCAGTACGCGCGTAACGGGTGGTGTCTTGGAAAATCCACCGGTAGCGGAGTCAAGTTCCGCTGCAATGTCGAGCATCTCGAGTCCATCGAGCAACACTTCATCCAACGGCCGCTGCTCGAAATGCCCCTTACTCCGGGCGACGTACTCAAAGACGCCCCTAATTCGCTCGGAGCCTGATCCGGCACACGCGAAGCTGCCATTTTGGAACCTGGCGCCCGCGCCATCGAAAAAGTAAACGCCGAAATCGTTTTTTGCTCGATCGTAGACCGAAACGATGGGTAGGAAGACGCCGATTCCTTGAGCGGCCATGGGCGCATTCCCGGCAAGCGCCTTGGATATCTCTGCTAATTTGCCTTCGACCGACATCTCCATCAGAACCGAGCGCTTGTAGTACTTGAACGAATGCTTGAGAAAGCGGCAAATCTCCACCGAGCGAGCAAAGGCCCCGCTGATCGCCACCACGGTGGAATCATCGAGTGCGAAAATTTTCTCCGCCTGATCGTACATGATCAGATTTCCGGCCGTGGCCCTGCGATCAGCAAGGGTAAGCACTCCACCGTCGAATTTCAGAGAGAGGACAGTGGTGCCATGGGTCTCGTCCGGAAGTGCGCCGGCGCGCGATGGCCAATCCACCAGTTGGCCGAATGACTTAAATTCCGCGGAGATCATGTCCTGGGCGCTACTCTCCTGACCGCTGGCGATACTTCTTCGCCTGGTCGGGATCGACTTTCTTCATCCGCCGCAGCAGTTCATTTCCACCTTCGGGCCGTTTGATGGTCGGCGTCGATGGCCCTCCATCTTCACCAAGCTTCTTCGTTCCCGGGCTGATCGGTTTCGTTATTCGGTCGCCTTCACTCATTCTTTCCTCTCACGGTTTCTATGAACGATTCTACGTCCTGGATCGATGCGAGGTCACGAGGATAATCCACATCAGGCATCAATTCCACTTCAATAAGCCTATCATTGAGCCGAAATGTAATAGATCGCCAACAAACCGTATGAATGGAACTTCCAAATCGCTCGATGGCCAGTCCACGGACGAAGGCGCGCGAAGGGTGCCCCAGTATGAACTCTGGATCAGGTTGAATTTGACCCATTGATTCCAAGGCATGGAAGAGCCCCTCGTCCGGATCGACATTGTGATATTCGAGGTCGTAAGCCCGCATCATGGCGTCTTTCCAATCCACTCCCTCCTGATTGGCATCGTCCAGCAATGAGCGTTTAGCGGCCCAGTCCACTCTATCGGCGGCGTCTCGCCAATTCCCCTTTTCGAGCAATTGCAAAATCTCGCGGCTGGATTCGATCTCAAAGCGCAATTCTTCATCCAAATCCAAAAGCCGCTCGGCAGCGGCAAAATAGGACTCCAAAATTTCCATTGGGTTAGTCCAACTGCGACCTGCCAGCTCAATTTTGGGTTGGAATTCAAGGTCCCTCGATACATCTTGGATCGCCCGAACTGGATTTCTAATCTCCCATTCTGGAGCGCCGCCAATTTCAGCGAGGCTGATTGCCAATTTGACAAGCGCGACTTTCCGCCTGGTACAGGCGGCGATCATATTGGCATCGCCGGAGATCACATGAAGTCGGATCCACTTCTCCGGGTCTGCATGCGGTTCGTCGCGGGTGTTGAAGATGGGCCGGCGGTACAGCGTATCCGCGCTCATGACCTCCGAGAAGAAGTCTGCGCGTTGACTGAGTTGAAAATTGGCCCAGGCTCCCGATTCGCTACCGACCTTGCCGGCACCGGTGAGTAGCGGTCGAACCACCAATATGGGCAACACAGCAGTGGCCAGCGCTTTGACTCCAAGCGACCTCGGAACAAGATAGCTCTCGTGAGTGCCGTATGACGCACCGTGGAAGTCGGTATTGTTTTTGTAGATCTTGACGGTTCGGCCCGTCTTACTTGCATAAGTTCGCGCAGTCTCCCAAATCACGCGCTCCCCTTCCCGATCTCTATCCGCCAGGTCTGCCAAAGTCCAACATTCTGGAGTGGCGTACTCAGGGTGCCCGTGGTCGTTATAGAAGCGGGCGCCGTTGATCAGGATTTGATCTGATCGAACATCGTGGGGGCGATTTTGATCCCGACCTTCGTCGAACTGAAGATCGACCGGATCAACCGATAATCTGTCAACGTGGAACCCCCTAAGGTCGGCGCGCGGCGACTCGTGGCGGTAATCCCAAACGGAAAAGCGCTCGCCAGGATAACTCCTGACGAGCGCCATCGCTTCATCTACCTGATCCTCTGCTCCGCGACCTTCGACGAGTAGTCCGTACTCCGTCTCGATCCCGGCGAGGATCCGCCGCATAGTTAGCGGCGGAATACCAAGAAACGACCCGTGGTTGGGAAGCTAGCCGGCAGAGTGCCACCGTAAACGGGGTCCGTGCCGTCTTGCAAGGTGAATGTACCGGAGCCGATGCTTTGAATCGCAGTGGCTCGTGAAGCTCCACTCAGCACATCGAGGTTAATCGGAGTTCCGTTAACCGACTTAAAGTCGCTCACCGTGCCTTCGATTTCGTTGAATGCATCTCCGGTGTCGATTTGGCCGATTGGATAAGCCCGAATTGTAGTCGGGTCACCCTGATTCTGGCCAAAGTCGATTTGTCCGAAGTATATCTGCGTGATCGTGTTGCCGCTTCGCTCGATCAGGATCACGTCCTGCTCACTCAATTCGCGAAGGACGTTCTGATTAGATTGAGCGTCGAAGACTTCTCGCTCCTGGCTTCGCGGGAACGTGATCATTTCGAAGTCCCCAAGGTTGCCGACTACGTCCGCAAGGTTGTAGTACGTTCCCTCGAGCGCGTTGATCTGGTGCACATCCGGACCTGGGAAGTCGTCGTCGGAAGGATCGTCGTCCCGCGGGTCGGATTGAAGCAGCGTGTAGGTTCCAAAACGAGGCTTGTTGCCACCCGGACTAGGAAGGTCGAGAACCGGAGCAAACGTTCCATCCACGAATCCCAACGCGGTCAAGACCTCGAATCGCCCGGAAGAGCCGCCCTCAGAAAGCGCCGCGAAGTCGCCAGAGAAGTAGACCTTTCCTGCCGGGTCGCCGTTCGAAAGCTCGGGGCGATCGCCGGATGGAATACCGCTCAGGTCGAACATCACGTAGTCGCTAAGGAACCCGTTTAACGTTGGGGTGCCCTGGACTAAGTTCTCAACCAGGTTAGCGTCTTCAAATACGAATCGCTGGAAAATGTCTTCTGGATTCCCAGCATTGATGTCGAACATCGTGTCGTCCAAACGAACCGCAACCGAAGTTACGCGGCCGGGAAGAACGCGAATGCTCGCCGGGAAGTCTTCCTGTACGAGGGGCTGGGAGCCGCCGCTTGGGAAAATGTCCGGGAACGGCGAACCGTTGTCCACTCGGAGCTCTTTCACTTCCAACGTGTAGGTCGTAAAGAATCGCGAGCTGGTGGTTGGAACGCTCAAATTGATGATTTGATGCGTGTAACCATTCAGCAGGAGCGATCTCTCCGGGTTGAGGATCGTCTCGACCGATCCGAAATTATCCGTCAAGACGGCGCGTCGAATTATCGCCGTCATGTCGCCCGGAGCTCGGCCCGCGCCCGTCAAATAGGAAAACGCGACTTGACCCGGGTTGTTAGGCAGTTTGACGAAGGAACCGTCGGTGGGAGGGGGAGGCACTGTTCCGCCACCTCCGCCACCGCCTCCGCCACCACAACCAACGACGACAAACGACGCTGCGGCTAACGCCCATGCCAGCTTCTTCAAAACCTGTTCACCTCGTCCACGCATGCAAATCCCCAATCGTGGGAAACTGGGACCTAGTATAGCAACTTATCCCGCAATTGTGAGCGACGGGTTGAAAACCGCAAATAGTTGACTGGAAACGTTAAAAATTTTCGCGCAAGGTACGTTTTGGAATTGATTGCGCGGGAATTCGCAATTTCCTCCATCCTCACTCGCACCCCTTAACTTTATATAGTGTCTTTTCCTCTATGGTTGGGACCGCCCGTACGCGCGGGTACAATTCATTCGACATCATGAGACGGGACGATTTGCTCGACTTGAATGATGTGCTTCAACATCCCGGCCGAAAGCTCGAGGTGGATATCTCTACCGAGCTTCCAAACGAAGAAGATCTCGATCTGGTGAAACCGCTGGAGGGATATTTGGAAGCCGTCAGCACCGGCAACATTTTGTTGGTCACCGGAAAGTTCACAACGACTGCCGTGTTGGAATGTGCCCGTTGCAGCGAACCCATCGAGCAGGAAATCACCTTCGACATCGATGAGCAATTTCCGGTTGAAGGTGTACCCAGCAGTTACAGCAGTCAGGACTTTGCCCGGGTAGTTGCCGACGAGCCATTTGAGTTATTCGAGGGCAACAACCTCATCGTTGAGAACTTAATTCGGCAAGGATTGCTGGTTGAGGTCCCCCTACAGCCTTTATGCGAATTCGGTTGGGATGGAGATTGTCCGGTTGCGCGGAGCAAAGGCATTACGCCCTCATCGCCAACTGGGCGTCCGGAGTTTGAAAAGCTTGCGAACCTGATCCACCCGGGAGATAAAGAAGCTTGAGCATTGCGGTCGACGCAATGGGGGGCGACCATGCGCCGGCCGCCATTGTGCACGGCGCACTGTTGGCCGCACCATTGTGCCGATATCCAATTCTACTTGTTGGCCAAAAAGACGCAATCGAACGGCATCTCATGGGCACCAGGCCCCCAAATCTGAGCATCGTTTCCGCCTCCGAGGTGGTCGAAATGCACGAAAAGCCGACAGAAGCAATCCGGAAGAAGAAAGATTCATCCATGGCGGTCGGTGCGAACCTGGTTAAGAGTGGGGACGCTAAAGCTTTCGTGTCCGCAGGCAATACCGGCGCCGCCACCGCCATCAGTCTTCTAACCTGGAGACAGATTCCCGGGATTCACCGACCCGCGATTGGGTCTATGATTCCCAGTCGCGGAAACGGCTTCCTCTTACTCGACGCCGGCGCGAGCCCGGACATCGACCCGGAAAACATCGTGGAGTTCTCGATCATGGGTCGCGCGTATATGGAGCGAGTTGAAGGTCGAAGCAACCCAAAGGTCCATCTTTTGAATATCGGGGAGGAGGAAGGCAAGGGAAGCGCATGGGCGAAGCAGTGTCAGACGATCCTTTCGAACTATCCGTGGTTCTCCGGCAATATCGAAGGCAAGGACATGTTTGCGGAAGAAGTGGACGTCGTAGTCTGCGATGCCTTCGTCGGCAACATCGTGCTCAAGACTTGCGAAGGGGTGGCGGAGTTTATGGCGGAGCTCATTAAAAGCGAAGTCCCGAACAATCCGCTCTTGAAACTGCCCTACTTGCCCATGAGAAAGGCGATGGCGCCGGTCAGAAAGAAAATGGACTACGCTGAGGTTGGTGGTTCTCCACTCCTTGGCCTCAACGGCATCTGCATCATCGCTCATGGCCGGAGCGATGCTCGAGCCATCAAGAACGCCATTCTCATGGCCGAGCGTGCGATCGATGGCGATCTTATAAAGGCAATTGGGGACCAAGTCCAGATCATCCTCCCGCCCGTGCCAAAATGAAATCACATGCCCACTAAGGCCGTGATCACAGGCATCGGCCACGCCGTGCCATCCAAAATCCTGACGAACGACGATCTGTCGAAGATGGTCGACACAAATGACGAGTGGATCACTCAGCGAACGGGAATCAAGGAGCGGCGCATTTCCGGGCCGGACGAGACCTGTTCGACCCTGAGCGTCGAGGCTGCAACCAAAGCATTAAACACGGCCGGAATTTCGGCGGAAGAAATCGACTTGGTGGTCTGCGGCACGGTAACCGGGGATATGCCATTTCCGTCGACGAGTTGTTTGATCCAAGACCGGATTGGGGCAATCAATGCGGGCGCTTACGACATCGGAGCGGCTTGCGCTGGATTCATCTATTCTCTTGCCAATGCCGCCGCCATGATTCAGGCGGGATCGGCGAAGAAGATCCTTGTTATCGGAGCGGACACCCTAACCAAGTTCGTGGATTGGACCGACCGATCCACCTGTGTACTGTTTGGAGATGGGGCGGGCGCAGTCGTAGTTGAGGCGCAGGAGAACACGGATCGCGGAGTCCTAAAAACCGTACTGCTTTCCGACGGGTCCGGGGCTCGGCACATAACTCTGGAGGCGGGAGGCAGCCTCTATCCTTATGGCAGTCCGAAGGAACCGGATGTTCGCCAAAAGATCTATATGGCGGGCGCCGAAGTCTATCGCTTCGCCGTGAATGCAATGGGCGACGCTTGTTGCCGGGTGCTTGAAGAGGTAGACATGACGCCGGAGCAGATCGATCTGTTCGTGCCTCACCAAGCCAATTTACGAATCATTGAATCGGCAGCCAAGCGCCTCAACCTTCCACCCGAAAAGGTCTTTGTCAATGTCCAGAAATATGGAAATACAAGTGGCGGGTCAATTCCAATTGGGCTCTCGGAGGCTGCGCAAGAAGGGCGGTTAAAGCCGGGAATGGTGGTCATGACGGTTGGATTTGGCGCGGGGCTCGTATGGGGCGCCAACGTCATCCGCTGGTAGCACCGACCAAAGTAAGGCACCATCACAGTTCAGTTGGGCTTAAAATAGCCTTGAATTGAGTTCTGCAAAAGTTGCCCCGCCAAGTTTCGATTCGGAACTCGGCGCCGTCGCCCGTTCGATGGCCCGCGAGCCTGATTTACGGCGCGTCCTTACTAACACCATTCAACATGCTTGCCGTGCGCTGGGCGCCGACAATGGCAGGATTGGAATCGTCGCCGAAGATGAGTCCGCCATTCATATCGAAGCTGTCTACCGTCCGACTCTAAGCGATCAGCAGCGTGAGTGGTGTCCCGGAGAAGGGTTGCCTGGACTTGTTCTAAGGTCTAAGCAACCTTTGGTGGTGAACCGGGGCGCAGATCGACATGCTAATCAATGTTTGGACGCACATGAAAACTCTGCCTTGGGGGTTCCGATTGTCTTTCAAGGGACGTTCTTGGGTTACTTTGGCCTGGGTTCGTACGGGTCGGCACGGTTCAGTCAAAGCCACGTGGAACAGCTCGGGCAATTCGCGGATCTGGCGGCGATCGCCATCCAAAATGCAAGGCTCACTGCGGAGAGCCGGAAATCCTTGGCCCAGGCAAGCGCGTTGCTTGAAACTACCGAGAAGATCGGTAATGCGATGTCCGTGCCGGACGTCATCCTCGCGTACTTGGAGCAGGTGGCTCACAATGGCCGATACACCTGTACCGTCGTGCTGTACGAATTCGACAAGCAGGGCAACAAGATTGGTAACACCGTGATGGGGCGTTGGGCTCCCGGCAGCCAAGTCGAACTGATGGAGTATCGCGTCCCTACCAAGCGCGACTTCCTCGATCCCATTTTGGCGGCGGGGAAATCGGTGCGGATTGCCAATGCTCTCACCGAACCAGGTGTGCCTCGCTCTCTCCGGGATGAGCAACGGCGCGACAACCGACCCGCGGTGGCTTTGGTTCCGTTGATGGCGGACAGGCAACGAATTGGACTGGTGATCTTAAGCGATCCGACACCCCACGAGTGGACAGATGAAGAGCTTGTCCCCTTCCAGGCGACGGCGGCACAATTGGCGTCGATGCTAGCGAGCCGCCGGGATCACGACGCAATGATCGAATCTTCGCAGCAGTTAGCGGTATTGGAGGAACGAAGAAAAATTGCCAGAGACCTGCACGACTCGGTTACTCAGATTTTATTTAGCCTCAACCTGATGTCCCAGTCCTTGGATTCAGACACACCTGTGCCAGCGGAAACGGTTTCTAAATTACAGTCCCTGAGCCGGCGCGGATTACAGGAGATGCGATCGCTTCTTGAAGAGTTGCGTCCGGTCTCTCTGGATACCAAACCCATGTCGCTCGGGCAGAAAATCGCTTCCTATGCGGCGGACGTGGTCGGATTGCCCGCCTTTACCCTGGACGACCAATCGTACGAAGCTCAGGACGTATCGGTTGAAAACCAATTCTTAGGAATTGCCCAGGAAGCGCTCAATAACGTGGCCAAGCACTCTAGCGCGAGCCACGTAAGCTTGGTTCTGCTAACCGGTCCAACGGAATGCAGATTGAAGATCGAGGACGACGGGGATGGATTTTCGGACACCAGTTGTAAATCCGGGCATGGACTTAATACCATGAGGGAGCGGGCGGGCGAAATCCAAGCCAAGCTCGAAATCCAATCTGAACTGGGCAAAGGGACCGTCATCCAATTGGTTCGTGCAAGGGGACAAAATGGCAATTCGAATCGTAATCGTCGACGACCATGAGATCGTCCGAGAAGGGTTGAGAGCGCTCTTTCTCGGTCAGCGCGACTTTGAAATCGTTGGTGAAGCGGGGAACGGAGAGGAAGCGGAAGCGGTTTGCCGGAAGCATCGTCCGGACGTTGTACTGCTCGATCTAAGAATGCCCAAAGTGGGTGGAGCCGAAGGAATCGCAAGGATAAAAGCGGTTTCTCCGTCCACGAATATCCTGGTGCTGACCAGTTACTTGGACCCGGGGATTGTCAAGGAGATGTTGCGGGCGGGTGCTTTGGGATTTATGCTCAAAGACGTATCTCGGAACGAGCTTTTGGATGCGATTCGCTCAACTGCCGACGGCAAACCCGTTTTGCATGCGGACGCTCAGGCTCAACTCGTTAATGAGGTAAGCGGCAAACAGGAGTATTCACCGATCGACGACCTTACATCGCGGGAGTTGGACATCTTGCGGCTGATTGCCAGCGGCAGAAGCAATAAGGAAATTGCCGGCGATCTCACCCTTACCGAAGGAACCGTCAAGGGTTATGTCAGCAACGTGCTGGCTAAGCTCGGAGTTCAAGACCGCACTCAAGCCGCGTTACTCGCGGTACGAGAAGGGCTGATAAAAGCTTAAACGCCAATAAATTTCGAGCGTTGTTCCGGGGTGGGCAAAGCGCAAGAGTCCTTCTTTCCAA
>DATFHI010000197.1:0-8883 GCA_035248525.1 Fimbriimonadaceae bacterium
ACCTTGCCATTGGCAAAATCGCTTTGCATTTTGCGGAATGAGGCCACGGTTTCGGCGTTTGGCACCCAATGGTCCCCGACGTACTCCACGTAATCTCCGATCTTCACACCCGCACTATCCGCCGGTCCGCCCTGAACCAGAGACACTACGGTGAGCTTGGGAATACGAATTCCGCTCATAAGCGCCTCTTCCGCCGCGATCGGCTGCCCTGAGCCTCGAGCGCCTTTATCGCGCGGCTCCGTGTAAATAAGCTCCAATTGCGCGCCGATCCCTTCGTACTCACCACGGCGCATCTTCTGATGCACTTGAAAAAGGGCCTTTTCCATATAGAGGGAGTCGGGATCGCCCAGGCTTGCCACCATTCCGCGAATCGCCCCGAGCGCCAGCTTTTGCTCGTCGGTTATGTTCTCCACGTAGCGCTGTTTGAGCAAATTGGAGATTTCATAGAAGTAATCACCTTCGGGTACTTCGCTCTTGTCGGTGGAAGCCATCAGGCCCGCAACCGGCGCGGATTCGATGGCATTTGCCCCGCCCACGTCCACGCGATCGCGCATCATCGCGCCGAACAGGATCGCGGTGGTAGCTCCGAGAACAGCGACGGTGGCAGCTAGGCTCTTTACGGTAGGGGTCATATTAACAGCTTCGCTCAGCGTCCAGCAATTGGACCCGGCGAGCATGTCTCTCTGCATCATCGGGGCCAGTCTCGAGGAAAGCGCTTAAAATTGCGATGCTTTGCTCCTTGCTCAGAATACGACCACCAATGCAAAGAACGTTCGCATAGTTATGTTGTCGGGCCAATCGAGCCATTTCCTCCGAAGTGCATTCCGCCGCCCGGATGTGCGGGTAGCGGTTGGCTCGGATGCAAACGCCGATGCCGGTGCCGCAGACCAAAACTCCAAAGTCGAACCCGGCCTTTTTCAATTCACAGGCAACGGCATCGGCGGCTAGAGGATAATCGTAGGCCGCCGTAGATTGGGCGCCTACTTCCACCACCTCGTGGCCTTCGCTTCTGGCCCAATCGGCAACCGCTCGCCGCAGCTCGAAGCCGGCATGATCGGATCCAAAAATCAACTTCATTCTTCACCTACGCGTGCGGCGACGGATCTGTCGATGCTGGCCCTTAAGTTGGCGATTGCGATGGGCGGCAAAGTGATCTTTTTGGCTGCAGCTAAGTCGAGGAGCGCATGTTGAACGGCGGGGAATTTGTCATCGAATACATTGGAGATTTCATCCAGCGATACTTCGGCTTGTTGAGCGGCAAGCGCTCGTAAAGCAGCCGCCCGAACGCGCGGAGATGAGTCTGCCAATGCAATTCGAATTGCGCCAACGTGGGCCGGCGATGGTTCCAGTTGGAATCGTCGCAGCAATTCCAAGCGTACGCCCACGGAATCGTCACGGATCAGCTTGTAACCCTCGGCCACTGCGCTCGGAGTATTAGAGTGGATCAATCGCCACGCGCTTTCGGTGCGAACCGCGTCGCTGGGGTCGTTTACCGCTGACCATAAGAACCGCTTTCTTACCACGGCATTATTCGGATCCGCGTACTTGGTCACCGTCAGCCGAACCTGCGGATCCAATTCTTGCAGGAAGGTCATAGCAATGACTTCGGTTTCATCTCCCGACATCGAGGCAATCGCACGCGCACCCGCCATTCGGTTTTGCCAGGAGGGTGCGGCGTATAGGCGACTTAAAATCCCGGCAAGTTTCGGATCGCCGAAGCCGGCAACCAGTTCCGCCGCCACTCGCTTGACGTAATCGAAGGGGCTCGATGTAATGAGTCGCAGAACCTCCGCTTTCGCGGTGGGGGTGCCCAGTTCGGCGAGTCGCCGCAGTGCCAACCCCGCGATTCGTACATTTACGCTCTTTGAAAGTTGCATCAATCCCGCTTCGTCGGCCGCAGCAAATGGACTTGTGCGTTCGATCAATCCGTTGAGGATTACAAAGTCGCTGGACTCCTTGGCCAAATCCGCAGCTGACATTGCGCGCGCGTCTAACGCCTTCTTAACAAGGGTTTGCGTAGCCGCGTCGACGGCGGGAGTGGCTTGGCCAGAATCCAAGAATTGGAAGTCGTCGAATTGGTAGGCGATCTCGCCAATCTGCTCACGCTCGGATTCCTTTCTGGGCGCGCCGATCGTTAACCTTTTTATGGTTGCAGTCGACGGGCCGCGAAGGTCGACGGTAACCGCTTGCCAGGATCCATCATGGACTGCCGACCAGGGGATCTCCCGCATCTGCGAACTACCCTCGTGCGCGAATAGCGCGAGGTTGTCCCGACTGTTCGTCTTCACCCAAAACGTGAGAAATGGGGTCTTGGCTGGGTCGATGTCTTTGTAAGGCAGCGTAAATCCGCCCGACCGAACCTCAGAACTCTCCGACATCTTTAACACGGATCCACGTTGGGAGTCTTCGGCGACACTCAACGACACATTCGCGGAATACGGAGCGAGACGGGACGGATACGCGATTGCCGTTCCCTGTCCAGTCCAGTTGGAGTTCTGGTCATACAGCTCCTTCACCTGTTCAAAATTAGGTTCAAATGTGGCTTGTAGTGTCCGCCAGGTACCCGCGGGAAATGCCGTGGCTGGGGACTTCAGTGACTCGGCACTAGGATTGATTCTCCACCCCTGAAGTCGCATCGCGGATTGTCGGATGAGCTCGGACGCGAGTTGAGATTCCAACCCCACCGCTTCCTCTTCGCCCACCAGCGCTGGAGTTGCGGCCACCACGCCTCCGACCTCCCCCGAATAGTCGATTCTGGTGGGCGTGATGAGAATTACGGTCGGAAACGGACCCCGGAAAGCTTTATCCTCTGCCTCGAAAGAGCCTCGATTCGTACGGGAAGCAAGATAGTCAGCCACCCAAGCCGAGCGATCCTTGTCAAAAACGACAGGGTCGGAGTCAATCGTTACGTCGAGCGAAGGATTAATCGCTCCACCTGTCGACGCCCGCATGTATCGAGAGAAACGGGCTAAGGCTCGCAATACAGAGTCCAACTGGCCAGGATTCAGGCGCTGTCGGACCTGTTCATAAGGCTGACCTTGCTCGCCGCCGATCAGGTTGTCCAATTGAGTGAGGATGAAGATGCGAGTTTTCCAAACCGGGCTGCCTGTGGGCTCGGCAGGCAGTGAATCTACGGCCTGATTGATCGCACTCCAGTCGCCCGCCTGAGTGTAAGCGTTGGGCCAATCCAGGGTTGCATTGGCGCCCTTGAATCCATCCCACGACTTCACAGATTCAGGCACCTGGCGAATGACCGCCGAGGGGTAAACGAGTGGCACCACTCGACCCGCCAAGCTCACGGCTCCACCTTGAAGTCCAATTGTCGATAGAGCGGCCAGGGCCGAGATAAGCATCATAAGCTAAAGCAATTCGAACAGCCGGATGTCGTCCTCCGACATCGCGTGGCCATCGCCGCGGCTGAACTGAAGTGCCTCCTTTGGTTGGACGACGGATAGATCGGCGGGAAGCTTGGCGATGAGATCCAGTACGACCTTCTTGATCCTTTCTGAGTTGGCTTTGAAGACCTCGAGAACGTCGGTGGCATTAACGGCCTCCGTACCGGAATGAACTCCACTGTCATAGTCCGTTATCAGCGAAATATTCACTACTCCCATACCCAACTCACGGCACAGGTATGCCTCGGGATATTGGGTCATGTTGATCACTTCCCAACCCGCGTCATGAAACCACTTGCTCTCGGCTTTGGTGCTGAACCGGGGACCCTGGATGACCACCACCGTGCCGGTCTCATGGCAGGTGATTCCGTGCTCACGAATCGTCTCGATCGCCAGCTTTCGAAGCAATGGATCGTAAGTGTCGGCAGGGGAGATATGGGTAACGATCGGTCCGTCGTAAAAGGTGTCGGCACGGCCGCTCGTCCGGTCCACGAACTGGTCGCATACCACGAAGTGGAATGGCTCCACATGCTTTTGCAGAGAGCCTGCGGCGCATGGACTGATCACCGCCTGAACCCCCAAAGACCTCATCGCCCAAACATTGGCGCGGAAGTTTATTTTGTGGGGCGGCAAGGTGTGATTTCGACCGTGGCGCGGTAAGAAGGCGACTTTGCGACCGGAAACTTCAGCCAAAAACAGGGAGTCGCTCGGCGCGCCGTACGGCGTGTCTACCTTAACTTCCCTAACATTCTCGAGCAAGCTGTAGAAGCCCGACCCGCCAAAAACCCCAATCTCTGCTTTCGCCATCAATTAATCCTCGACATCTCCGCCAGCGCTCGGCCCATCATGTTGATCTCCCGATCCACTCGGAAACCCATTCGAGTGGTCAAATCTTGGGGAATTCCGCGCACCCTGACTTTGGCAATCGCCGGCATCGACTTCAGACGCGGATCGTTGACAATCGCATCGGGTGAGCCGGCGGTCAGGATCATATCCGGGTTCAGCTTGATCAACGCCTCGGCGTCGATCGGCACATACCGATCCTGCTCCGGTCCGACTGGCTCGCCTCCTGCCGCCCGAATTGCGTCGGCATGGAATCCTCGCGTGCCGGCAATGTAATGTTCGCCGCCAGCCCCGGCCATCAGCAATACCACTCTTGGCTTTGGATTCAATCCATTGGCCTGCGCAACCTTTCGTTCGGCCAAAATCTTGTCCACGTACGTGGAAGCGTCCATCTCCGCCGACATCAGCGATCCAAACTGCCGAACCTCTTCGACAAACTCGTCGATCGTCTTGGCTTTGAATGCGAACGTGTCGATCCCCATCGCCTTGATCTGGGCGATGTCTTGATCGTTGTAGAGGGAAGCGTCGTAGATGACGATGCCCGGATTCAGGCTCTTTATCTTCTCGTAGTCCGGCTTCACCTGCGCAACCACCGGCGCCCCCTTCACGTTGGGCGGGAAATTGCAAGCCGCGGTGCGTCCCAAAATGGGAACGTTGTAGCTGACTGAGCCAATCAATTCCGTGCAACCTGGGCTCAGACTGACGGCCGAGTCGTAAACCTTAGGTCGAGGCTCATACTTGACCTCTTGTGCTCCCGGCGTGCATCCGAACAAGATCAGGCACGTGAAGAGGGAGAGCAGAAGCGCTCGGAGCATAGTTGCATTCTGGCTGATGGGCATACTCTAAAGCTAGACAAGTTCGGGACCCGGATTGCTCCCGTTAGGCGAAAAACGGTATTATCCGGCCTCCGCAGGGGTGTAGCTCAGTTGGTAGAGCGAAGGTCTCCAAAACCTTAGGTCGCGGGTTCGAATCCTGTCGCCCCTGCCATTTCCCTACTCCTCTCGATTCCAATTTTCTGTCAGTGACCTTCAGGGTCCCTGAGTTGGGCAGATGGATTGGACCACCCTGTACAGTTCGTCATAACTGCGCTGGCCGACCACCATACAAATCTCGCCATCTTCCCGGCGCTTCCAAAACAAAGCGTTTACGCCGTCGAACTTCGTCGCACCAAATTCAGGATCGGGTTCGTACTGCCACAGTCCATCGACCTGGGCCACATCGTGCATCGCCACGACCGCAACATCGCCAAACTCATCCGTAAGCTGGACATAGCTGCAACGGTGACCGGGAGATCCATTGCGACCCACGGCGGTTACCAACCACTTGGCGGGGCGGTTCCGAAAAGCCTCGCCAACAACCTCTTTCAAAGCTGGCTCGAGCTGAGTTTGATCGGCGTTACGCGGAACGGAGATAGGCGACATCCCAGCCACGTAGCCTGCGACCTCATCGGGTCGGACGCTCCGGCCGGACGCTCGGTTGAAGAACCCCGCCATCGCAATGGCGAGGAAGAATAGTCCGCAAATACCCCACGCGTACTTGCCGACGAATCCTTCCACCCGTTTGGTCTTGTCGATTTCTGTCAGGCGGTCCTGACATCGCTTCCAAAGCTCGGCGGTGTCGAGTTCCGGACCTTCGTGGCGACGCAACATCGACTTCATCGACTGGATGCTCTGAAGCTCAGCCTGGGCAGAAGCGTCGTCAGACATGCGGCGAAGCAGATCCTGTCGCTCGGTTTCGGACAACTCGTTGTCCGCCAACGCGTGGAGTTCGCTACGGTCGATCACTGCGAACCTCCGCTCTTCAAAATTCCTTCCTTCATGGCAAATTCCAACAGCAGCTTGCGGAGAATGGACCGGCCCCTTGCAATTCGACTTCTCACCGTTCCAATCGGAACGTTCGTGGCGTCGGCGATCTCCTGATAGCTTAATTCTTCGATGTCGCTTAAGATAACGGCGACGCGGAAATCCTCTGGAACCTGATTGAGGGCCCGCTCCACCTCCGCCCCAACCATATTGTCGAACAGCATCCGGTCGGGAATTTCATCCTGGTGGCCAACTGGCTCCTGCGCGCCCTCTTCATCCAACGACCCCAGCGATGGACCGCGTTGCTTTTGGCGATAGCGATTGATGTACAGATTCGTAACAATGCGAAGCATCCATGCCTTGAAGTTGTTGCCGTCGAATCGATCGAAAGCTTCGTAGGCCCGAACCATGGCTTCCATTGCCAAATCCTCAGCCTCTTCGCGCGAGCGTGTTAAACGCAACGCCGTGCCCACCACGGAGGGAAATATCTTTTCCGCCTGTCTTTCAAACGCCTCACGAGAGTCGCGGCGGCCAAAGAGCATAGGTCGGGCGAGTGTACCTGCGGCTTTTTTCATCCACCCGGACTCGCCAATGGGCGAAGTTGCGATCACATTGGGATGAACAGCGCTGAGGAGGCAATGGTTCCCGAAGCCTATGGTCCTCGGAGCACTCGCAGGCCATTGAGAATGACTACTACCGTCGAACCCTCATGACCGATGACGGCCAGCGGAAGTGGCAGTTTGCCGGTGAATGAGTAAAGAGTAAGGCACACGATCACTCCAGCCGCAAAAAAGAGATTGGCCACGATTATTTGATTTGTTCGTTTTCCAAGCCGCATAAGCTGAGGAATTCGCTGGAGATCATCGTGCATTAAAACCACGTCGGCCGCATTGAGCGCGATGTCGCTTCCCAGTCCACCCATGGCAACTCCCACCGTCGCAATCGCAAGCGGAGGAGCGTCGTTTACGCCATCTCCAACCATCATGACCTGCTTGTCCTTGGCAACCAATTCCTGAATGAAACGCGCTTTATCTTGGGGCATCAGCCCGCCACGAAAATCCACTATTCCAAGTTTGCTGGCGATAGAATTGACCGTCCGTTGAGTGTCCCCACTGAGAATGTGAATTTCTTTGATTCCGGCATCGGTTGCCTCGCGGAGAAACTCCGCCGCGTTCTCCCGCGGCGCATCTTGGAATCCCAGGGCGGCAACTTGACTACCGACTGAAACCACCGCAACCGTCATCCCCGAATCGTGGAAGCGATGAAGATGCTGTTCGAATTCCTGTGGAACCGTTACGCCGGAGCTACGTACAAAATCCAATTGCCCTACCACGACCGGTTCCCCTTCGATCACGGCGCTGACCCCGAGGCCCGGAGCGGTTTTCTCCATCTCCGCCCTCGGAATCGCTAAGCCAATATCCCTTGCGGCGGACTTGAGCGCCGCCGCTACCGGATGGGCGGAATAACTTTCGGCCGCAGTGGCCAGTCTTAGTATCTCTTTCGCCTTATCGGAGAATTCGCCATGGCCGTGCCAGCAGTGTTCGTCCGCTGCGCAAGAATCCGGCCCGCAAACGCAGATTTCGACCAACTGCGGCTGGCCCAATGTCAAGGTTCCGGTCTTGTCGAGAGCCAGGGTATCCACCCTGCCCGCTTTCTCGATGAACTCGCCACCGCGGACAAGAATGCCGTTTCGAGCGGACCAAGCCAAGGCACTCAACGTCGTCGCGGGAGTGGAGATAACCAAAGCGCAGGGACTGAGCGCCACCAAAAGGGTCAATGACTGGTAGAGCGCCTCATTTGATGGATGTCGCAGCGCCAGCCTCACTCCCAAACTGACCAAGAAGGCAGCAATGACAAACAGCGTGTACCGTTTACCGAACCAGGCGCTGATTCGTTCGCCACTCGCCTTATTCTCTTGCGCATCCTGCACAAGCGCGACGATCTTGTCCAAGGTGCTATCGCCAACCGTGCTCTCGACGGTCATGATAAACGCGGTGTCGAGGTTTCGAGAGCCGGCGAGCACTGTATCGCCCGGTCGCTTTGCAACGGGAACGGACTCGCCCGTCATGGCGCTCACGTCGAGGGAGCTTTCCCCGGCTTCGACTATCCCGTCCACCGGCACCGTTTCAAATGGAGGAACCTTTATGCGGTCGCCAAGTTGGAGTTGCTCAACTTTTACGACCTCTTCGCCCGCTGTACCCAGCCTAACCGCGGTGTTCGGTCGCAACCGGATCAAGCCCTCGATCGCGGATTTTGTTCGCGCGAAGGCCAGAGACTCTAGTGAGCTGCTCAGACTGAAAAGAAAGAGGAGGGCAGCGGCATCGACCGCTCGCCCCACGATGATGGCGCCGATTGCCGCCAATACCATCAGCAAATTAACGTCGACGTCGCGTTCCCGAAGGGATGCCACCATGGCATGAATCGCAAAGTAAGCTCCGAACGCCACGCTAAGATACGCGAAGACGGGAGTTTGAACAAAGAAGGAAATCACCAGGCAGACGCCGCAAAGCGCGGTTAGCACAACCTGGGGATCCTTCAAGTACCGCATTGCAGCTTCAGCGCCGCCCTTTCGAGCGGCGCGTGGAAACTAATGGACGACGGGCTCTGCTTCCGGTTCCAGCGGAGTGTGCGGCAGTCGGTCGATCGACTCGCCCTTGTCTCGCCGAAGCAATTTGCCAAGCCCGATCGAGGCGTCGTCGAAGATCGTGTAGGAACACGGAATAACCACCAGCGTCAAGATCGTCGATAGTGAAATACCGCCGATGATGATGATGCCAATCGTCTCCCGGAATTCCGATCCCCGACCGATTGCCAGCGCAACCGGCATCATGCCGAGGATGAGC
>DATFHI010000198.1:0-2971 GCA_035248525.1 Fimbriimonadaceae bacterium
GCGTACAGCATGGCGCCCAATGGAATCGTCGTCCCCGGCAGCGGAGCGCAGGTTTTCAGCATCTACGACGCCATCTACCCCTACACCAAAAATAAGGAAATTTACACTGATCCCGCTGATCCCAAAGCGATCAACTGGAAGGCGATCTTGAATGGCCTGGGGCTTCAGCCTTTCCAAAATGGCGGAAACACCATTGAATTCGCGAGTACGGCGATCAACTTCGCGCTATTCGAGGATCCTTCGGTTCCACCCACCCTTGCCGGCAACGATCCTGTAGTCAGCGAGAGCCAACTCTCTACTCCAACAGACACTCCGATGTTCTATTCCGCGAGATACGTGGCGGCCGGAATCTTGAATCCGGACGCTCCCGTCGGAACTCCGAATTATCGAACTCCGGCCAGCCCATTTGCCGCTCAGAACTTCCCCGGAACGGCTCGACATACCGAAACGGTAGTCGTCAACTTCGTGGACGGCCATGCCAAAGCATTCAAAAAGAATGCGGGCCTTCCGGGCACTGCGCCGGACACCTACTATTCAGGTGCAGCGAACATCATCAAGGTATTCAACCTGCCTTACGACATCAACGGTATCCCCGATCTCATCGCAGAACCTCGCCCATAAGTAAACTGAGTCTAGGGCCCTGAAGACTCCTTCGGGGTTCTTTTCGTTTTAGGTTCAAACGGTATGATGAAAAGGAATGAGCGCTTCTACGTCTGCGACCAAGATTAGAATCAAAATTCTCCGCCAATCCTCTCCCGAATCGGAATCTTCCTGGGAGACTTTCGAAATCCCGTATCGCGACAAGATAAACGTCATTTCCGCGCTTATTGAGATCCAGCGCAATCCGGTGACAGCCGATGGCAAAGCCGTCCAGCCTCCAGCCTGGGAAGCGGCCTGCTTGGAAGAGGTCTGCGGTTCTTGCACCATGAACATTAACGGAGGCGTTCGTCAAGCCTGTACGGCGTTAATCGAAGAGGTTGCCGAACTCGTCGGCGACACCTATATGGTCACTCTCGAACCGATGAAGAAATTTCCGCTCGTTCGAGATCTGGTGGTCGATCGGTCCAGAATGTTCACGAATCTCAAACAGATAAAGGGCTGGGTTCCAATCGACGGTTCGCATGACCTGGGAATGGCTCAACCTCAAGACGATCACATCCGGCAGTTGCGCTACGCGCTTTCGCGATGCATGACTTGCGGTTGTTGCCTGGAGGCTTGTCCGCAGGTGAACGACAGATCGCCTTTTGTGGGCCCGGCGGCAGTAGCCCAGACCCTGCTCTTCAATCTCCACCCGATAGGAAAACAACTCGAGGAAGACCGCCTGGATTACATGAGCTCCGAAGAAGGCATCACCGGTTGCGGCAATGCGCAAAATTGCGTCAAAGTTTGCCCCAAGGGGGTTCCGCTAACTCAGGCGATTGCCCAGATCAACGGCGATACGACCAAGCATCGAGTGAAGAAATGGTTGGGCCTAAAGTGAGCCAATCGGTAAACTGGAACGTCAGAATCGCTATGAGATTTCTTGCCGCCATCTTTGGTCTTGCTCTTATTGGATCCGCATTTGGACAGGCTGCTGAGCCTTCTATCGTGATCAGCGCGCCGCCGAAGCAGGTGACAATCAACTCTAAAGTCACGTTCAACGTCTACCTTGAGTTTGCCGAAGGGTTTCACGGCTACCAAAATCCACCCGCCCAAGAGTTCGAGATTCCCGTTGTAATAAAGGTGGATGGCAAAGAATTCAAAGTCGTTAAAGTCGCGTACCCGGCCGGTGAAGATGCCAGCGTGGGCGGTATGACTTCTCCAACCAAGACCTATAGCGGCAGGATCAAAATTCCGGTGACGGTGCAAATGCCCGCCAAGGTCGGCGCAAAGAAGATGCGGATCGTTGCCAGCTACCAGCAGTGCGACGAAACAAAGTGCTTTCCGCCTTCCCAGGTCTTTGTCGACGTTAAGCTAAACGTTGTCAAGAAGGTTTCCAAAGGTTGAATGTTGGCGGGGTGGAAATCGGCAAAAAGCGCCTGACGCTTATCGCCGGTCCGTGCCTTGCCGAATCCAAAGACCTTTGTTTTGATGTAGCCGAGTCAGTTCAAGCCATCTGTCGCGACTTGGATATCGGTTTCATCTTCAAAGCTTCCTTCGACAAGGCCAATCGTACATCCGTCAACACCCCGCGCGGGTTCGGAGTGGATGAAGGTTTAGCCATTTTGGGAGCCGTAAAGGAGCGGTGCTCAGTGCCCGTCACTACCGATATCCACCTTCCCGATCAGGCCGAACGAGTTGCCGACACCGTCGATTTGCTGCAAGTTCCGGCATTCCTTTGCCGCCAATCCGATCTTTTGGAAGCTTGCGCCAAGACCAACAAACCGGTGAACGTTAAGAAGGGCCAATTCCTCTCGCCTCAAGATTCCAAAAACATTGTTGAAAAACTACGGTCGTTTGACGCCAACGGGATCATGTTGACCGAACGTGGAACGACATTCGGTTACAACATGCTGGTGGTCGACATGCCGGGGCTTGAGATCATGCGATCCTTCGGCGTGCCCGTTTGCTTTGATGCAACTCACTCGGCGCAACGCCCGGGGGGTGCAGGGAGCGCCAGTGGGGGCAACCGGGATCAGATTCCAGCCCTGGCTAGAGCCGCCGTTGCGGTGGGTATCGATGCACTCTTTATGGAGATCCATCCTAATCCCGAAATGGCGCTATCTGACGCGGCAACTCAATGGCCGCTGGCAAAAGCAAGGCAGCTATTGGAAGAATTGGTATCAATCGACTCCGTGGTCCGAGGCCGCGCTTAACGACTCGCTACCGCGCCGACTTTCGACTTGCCGTCCCGCAGGAATTTGATGAACTCCTCCACGTTGTCCGTGGAGCCCGGGAATAAGCTGACCACATCCCCATTGGGCTTTAGAACTACATAAACTGGCAAAGTAACGCTGCCGGTGAGTTTCTGTTGAAGTTGCTGATTGACCTT
>DATFHI010000199.1:0-5698 GCA_035248525.1 Fimbriimonadaceae bacterium
CAACTGCCCTTCGGCAATTCCGCTGGTTGTGGGTGGGATATTGCACACAATCCAGTGCACAAACGGCTCGGATGAGGGAGCGTCGGGATCGTCCGCGATCAACACCAGCGACTCGGCCTTTTCCGGAACTCCAGACCAAGAAAGCGGCGGAGAGATGTTATTGCCATAGGCGCTGTATTCGAGCGGGATCTCGCCGCCCTCTTTGAATGCAATCGACTCCACTTTCATCGCTACCGACGACTCCGGCTTTACTTCAGACTTACTCCCACAACCGAGAAATAGGACGCCTAGCCCCGCGACAACCACAAACGAGAAACCTCGCAACACCATCACTTCTTGGACGATTGATCCGCCAGTTAGGCTTTTAGCTTCAGGTATGCGTTGATCCGGTCGGCGATATCCTTTCGCTGGGCTTCGGTCGACGTGGCCCCGAAGTTAATTGCCTTACCGTCCACATCGGTTAACTGCACCACTGGAATTTGCTTGACCGTATTTCGCTGGTTTGGAAGCTTTTGCGCGTCCACCATTGCTAATTGAGCTTTGGCATCTGGAGCTAGCTCGAACTGCTTCTTTCTAACCCACGGACCAAGGGTTTTTGTAAGGGTCATGGCCCTGCCTTCCAGGGAGATCTCCTCCACGCTACCGGCGTCGGCCGCGGCGGCGAACATCCCTATTCCCACCATGAAGAAGATCGCATAGAAGAGAAGTAGAAACAGCGCGGCCCAACCAAAAGCCTTTGCCATTCCGCCGATCATGAAGAAGGCGTGCATCGCGGTGAAGCTGTTCCAGCCAAGCCCAAACACGCCGAGGCCGATTGCGGTTGCCCGGTTACCTGGGCCGACTTTCATCTCCAAGATATCGGGAATTGTGTTATCGGGCTCTAATCCCACTTCCTGCCGAGCCAACCGTTCGGCAAGTTTGTCGTTGAGGCTGCCAAGGTCGGCAAGGCCGGCCGGATCGCCTGGCTTGAGCAGAGCAATTTGCTTTCTCAGATCGATTTCGATGGAGTCCAACTGGCCGTAGGCTTGTCGAAAGGTCGCCGCCAAACCGGGGTCGGCGGAATCAATCGAAGATAGACGGTCCTGGAGTTCCGATCCATCTTGCTTGAGCTTTTCGCAAAGTTCAATTCGCTCCCGGACTTCGTTCTCTTCCGGAACCGACGAATCCATCACCAGTGGGGCAAAGCGCGCCACCCAGGCGTTCGCCTCATCACGGATTTGGTCGGTACCTGCGAATTCAAAGCCCGGCATCTGAATGGAATTATTGCCCAGAGTCGGCAAATGGCAAGGGATACGTGTAAAGTCCAACGATGGGTGGCCTTGCGGTTCGTGGAGTTTGGAGCGGTAGCGGTGAATGTGGCTTATCTCGCGAATCCGTGGCGACGTTTGTTGGGAAGCTTGCCGACGTCGGCGTCAACGCCATCTTTATGGGAATCAAAGAGGGTGACGGACGGCTCTGCTGGCCAAGTCAAATCCTTCCCGAAGCCGTTAAACCCGGTTATGCAGATTTCGATCTTCCAGCGATCCTGCTCGATGAGTGCACCAAGCGGGGCGTAGCGCTACACGCCTGGTTAATCGATTACTACGAAGGTGAGAACGGCGTGGCATATCGGGAGCACCCGGAATGGGTAATGCTAGATGCGCATGGTAGACCGACGAACCAAGAAACCCTCCGGAACAAGCGATTCCAGGCAGTTTGGATGTGTCCGGCGAGGCGACCAGGTTACGCCGACCAGTGGCTCGTTCCGATCTACCGGGAATTGGCGGAGCGGTACGAATTTGCTTCCATCCACCACGACTACGTGCGTTACCCAGGAGACCTGGCCCCGGATCAATATTGTTTCTGCGACTATTGCTTGGAGCAGTTTCCGAAGTATGCCGGACTCCTGAACGAGTCGTATTTGGATGAGCCGTTCTGGCACGAACTGTACGACCGGCCGTATCTGGAATCGCACTGGGAGCAGAGTCCAAGAGCATTGCCGGCCCAATGGGAAAAGTGGCCAAGGGATTGGAAAGCGAAATACTTCCTGGAGGGCGGATACTTCGAGGGAGGGCGCACCGACCTAGACTATTTCTATTACAGCTATCGAGTTGAGCAGATCGTGGAGTTTGTGCGCATGGCCCATGAGGCAGTGAAGTCAGCCAATCCTCGGGTCGATTTATCGGGAGCCATATTCAAGAATCCCATCCACAGTGGGCGCTTCATCGGACAAGACTGGAGGCGGTTTGCGCCGTACATGGAGATCGCCGTGCCGATGGATTATCGAGATCACTTTCCCGGCACCTTTGAGCAATATCTCGGCCTGCTCAAAGAAGCCATCGATCGGCAAAAAGTCTGGTCGGCAGAGATGAAGTCGCTCTACATTGGAACGGCCATCAACTTCCTATTCAAAGAGGAGCCGAACGGACCATATCCAACGGAAAAACTGTCGGCTGTACTCCACACAATCGCTTCCGAGGGCGTCGACGGAGCGGTGCTGTTCTCATCGGGCCAATTCGAGCGATATGGAATTTGGACCCATCTCGCAAAACACGGGTGGGAATGACGCGTCATTGCCGGAAGAGGGAGGTTGGACCTAACCTTGGGAACGAAATTCCGTGGTTACTCGCCAAATGGACGTCGCATTCTCTAAATGGGAGGACAAAAGATAAGAAGATGACAACAACAAAAGCTTTAGTCGTTGCCGTTGCAGTTGCAGTTAGTGCAGTCTCGGCAATCGCTGCTTTGGACGCCCGTGAAGTGACCGTTGAGAGCAACGGTAACCGAGTCTATAAGCGGGTAGACCATAACGGCACCGTTCGGCTTAGCCGCCGACTGTCCGACAAGCCATGCGTTCAAGGGAGATCTTGGGGTTACGACCGAGACGGCATTTGGGTCGATGACGGTTGCCGCGCCATCTTCCGATATGACACCGGTGGCACGTCCGGCCGAATCGATGACCGAATTCGCGATATTTTTGGAATTGGCGATCGGAACAGCACTTCGACCACTCGATTCAAACTTGAGTCCGATGGTGGACGAGAAACCAAGCGAATTGACACGTCGGGCGGAGTTAGGCTAATTCGCAAGCTTTCCGACAAACCTTGCGTCCAGGGCCGATCGTGGGGTTACACCCGAGATGGCGTTTGGGTCGATGACGGTTGTCGAGCGGAGTTTGAAGTTGGCCGATACACCAGCAATGGCCGCGATCCGATTCTTCCTGGCCGTGGCGTACCTAGCTGGGCCGTTGGAACCTGGGTCGGCGTCCGCAATGCACGTGACCTCGACATGAGAATTCGAAGCGACGGATCATTAACCGTTCGAATGCGCGGTGACGTTAACGAAGGCCGACGCGGCGAAGTTCGCGGAAGCCGAGTGGACATTGGCGACAATATCTACAAGCTGGAGAAGTACGGACGGGACGGAATTGTTCTGACTCCGATCCGATCCGCAAGCGGACCGCTTCATTTCACACGCGGTCGCTAAAAATAAACGGGCGTTTTGGGATTTTCTGAAACGCCCGTTTTGCTGCGTCGTCATAAGATGTACTTTCAACTATTGGAGGCAAGTAGATTGACGCGTTTCAGTCGAATTTTTTTGATCTCTGGCGCCATCGGCATTTTGGCCGCAGGCGCTTTCGCTCTGGTCGACACTCGTAGAGTGACGCTCGAGAGCGATGGAAACCGGCGAGAGTATCGCCGCGTTGACCATGACGGGTACGTTCGGCTGTCTCGGCGATTGTCAGATGCACCTTGCATCGAGGGTCGGACGTGGGGTTACGACCGAGACGGTATCTGGGTCAGCAATGGCTGCCGGGCTATTTTCGAGTATTCGCAAAACAGCCGAGGCAACGGTAGCTGGCAGGACCGCTGGGATGACCGACGCAATGACCGCCGCGACGACCGATACAACAACGACAATTACGGACGAAATACCGTTCGAGTGGAGAGCGAAGATGGACGCTATCGCGCCAAGAACATTGACACTCGTGGCGGCGTCCGACTCCTTCGCACCCTAAGCGACCGACCTTGCGTGCAAGGCCGATCTTGGGGCTACGACCGAAACCGAATCTGGGTCGATGACGGCTGTCGAGGCCTCTTTGAAGTCGGCACCGGTAACGGATATGGCTATGGAGGCGGCTACGGTAACGGCGGATACGGTGGCTATAACGACTACGGATATGGCGAAGACTGCCCAACTTGGTTGCCGGGAAGGTACAGCGGATACGGCGACGGTCGACAGTTCGAACTGAACATCGATCGGGGCGGTCGGGTGACTCTCCGCCAGTACTCCAACGGACGTTGGGGCAACGAGCAGCGCGGCTACTACCGCGACAACTCGGTTCACGTCGGCGATTGGTCCTTTGGGATTAGCCGCGAGCGGAATAGCGTTCAGCTACGATCCAGTCGAGGCAAAAGTCGACTCGATCTCCGCAAAAACTAAATAACATCTCGCGACTTTAAGTCGTCGAGAACTGATCTTGGCCGCCGTTATCCTGGGACTCCAGGAAGGCGGCCTCTTTTGCGTCGGTGATCGCCTCGTAGAAGTCCTGGGCGTAATCGATCGCCGCTGCCGGAGCCGCGGCGCGGAATCGGCCGGCGCTGAAATCCGCATGATCGCCGCCGTCTTCAACGGCTTCCCAAACCGCTAGTTGCAACCCGGCGCATTGGTCGGCAGTTCGGGCCGAGGCAAAGTACTTGGCCACAATGTTGCCCGCTAGCGCGATTCGGCCTCCAACCTGTTTGGAGCTTAAGGGCTTGAGACGGAAGAATGAGCCGTTCTTCATTGGTGCGCGCACATTGCCGCAGACCGATTGCCAAGATCGATTCCGCTCTCTGAATCCGAGCTTGCCGGCAAAGGTGGTTCGGGTTTGCCGACCGTCGACCATTATAGTTACGGTGCGGCCCGTGGTGCCCTGTACAAATTGCACCTCAACCGGGCGAGGAGAATTTGCCGCGGCGAGGAGAGCGGCGATGGCAAAAGTGACGCTATTCATGGCGATGCTTCCAACTTGCAATATCTTGGAATCGGTTTGGAGAGTTCCATTCCTTTGAAAACACTACTACCTTTAGTTAGTGACGGCATGGCCCATTCCGATACGTAGGATGGGGCATGCGAGTGAAACAACTTCAGGAGTCCGAAACATGTTGACCCTCATTGCAATTGGCGCGCTACAGATGGCGAACCCGGCAGTTCAAGAGCCGCTTCTTCCAGGATTGGGAAATCATCATCGGGTGGTCATGACGCGGTCGGCACTCGCCCAAAAATACTTTGATCAAGGTTTGAACCTGTTGATGGCGTTCAACCACGACGAGGCGCGAGCGTCATTCCAACAAGCGGCGAAGATCGATCCGCGTTGCGCGATGGCTTTTTGGGGCATCGCAACGGCGAATGGTCCGCACATCAACAATCCAATAGTGGACCCCGCACGGGAGGCTGAAGCATTCAACGCCTTGCGAAAAGCAAGGTCGCTACCTACCAAGCGTCCAGTCGACCGGTCCTTGATCCTTGCCGCCTCGAAACGCTTTGCCCAACCGCAGCCAGCATCTCGGGCCAAGTTGGATGAGGCATATGCCAACGCTATGCGGCAAGTATGGGCGAATTATCCGAATGACGCCGATATCGGCTCTTTATTTGCCGAGTCGATGATGGATCTGCGTCCATGGGATCTTTGGAAGGCAGATGGAAAGCCGCAACCTGGAACGTTGGAAATTGTCAC
>DATFHI010000200.1:0-4557 GCA_035248525.1 Fimbriimonadaceae bacterium
CGACTTTTGGGATGCGGCCCAGAGCACCGTCACCGGCAACAAGTACGAAAAGCAGAAGCTCGAGGTGAAGTTCAAACCCACTCAAGGGAACTTGGATTCACTGAAGAAAATTGTCAAGGATGCGATCGGCAATCCTCGCCCCGCCCGAGTGACCTATGTCGGGGGCGCAATCCTTCGCGAGCCCGAAGTGACCAGTTTCGAACTGGATGAATCCGGACTTTCTGCTGCTGTGGTTGCCGCGCTGGAGAGCAATTTCAAAGTTGAGATACCGATCAAGGAGGCGCCTAAGAGGCTCCCCGACTCCGAACTCGCCAAGATCACCGAAGTTATGGCGGAATACTCGACCAAATTCCCGTCTTACCAAACAAACCGAAATACCAACATCCGACTGGCTGCCAATAAGCTTAATGGCCAGGTATTACTCCCCGGTGAGAAACTGAGCTTTAATGATTGCGTAGGCAGACGAACGGTCAAGGATGGTTACAGGCTCGCGCCAGTCCTTAAGAATGGCCAACATGACACCGGCATCGGCGGTGGAATCTGCCAGGTCAGTACCACCCTTTATAACGCGTCGCTTTTGGCTGACTTGAAGATCGTCAAGCGGAATAACCACTCCATCCCGAGCGTGTATGTTCCCGTTGGTCGAGATGCCACCGTGGACTATGGTTCCCTCGACTTCGTTTTTGAAAACAATCAGGACGTTCCCATAGCGGTGTGCTCGACTTACGAGTCGGGCCGGCTAACATTCCGAATTCTCGGCACGAAAGTTCCGGGCAAATCGGTGAAGATCGAGACCAGCGGACATACCTCCTGGGGCAATGGCGTGAAGACGGTTGTCGATCGGTCGTTGGCGCCGGGTAGCCGCAAGGTAATCGAGAAAGGATCGAGCGGTCATGCGATCACCACTTATCGGATTGTTTATCAGGACGGCGCCGTAGTTCGTCGCGACATCTTGGGAAGAAGCACCTACCGCGGCTCACCGAGAATCATCGCGGTGAATAATGCGCCGCGAGCGCCAAAGCCCGCTGCGCCGACCACGGCTCCTCCCGCAACGCCCCCCGCAGGACCCCCACCCGTGGAGCCGCCGGCCGAGTTACCGGGCTAATTCGATCATTTGGAATTGATTGCCGCCGGCAACGACCTTTCCGTAACTGGATAGGTCAGCTACTCCGGGGAGGGAATCCGGAGTCGGTGTAACGAGATAGTTCGGCTTCACTATTTCCAGGATCTCGCGGCGACGCTCTTCAGAGGTTGAGGCCAAAAAGAGCTCGGTGGATAGATTCCGGCGATTCAGATAGTCGGGAGTTTCGCTCCAGTGACCAGCAAAGGTGTACACCCCGGCAAAGCCGCTCAGTAGAGGGTTCAAATCGGTTACCACGGGTTCTCGGAACTGGTCGAGTTCTTCCGGCACCTTTTGGGCAATTCCGGGCAGCGCCATAACGACGGTTCGCTTTGCGGCGGCGTTTGAGCGGTCGAGGTAGTCCAAAATGGCCCGCTCGTCTCTGGTCAAGTAGACCGAATGAACGGTTGTATTGGAGACGTTGAGTTTGATGAGCTCGATTTCTCTGAAAAACCAGCGCAAGGAGGTGCCACCCAAAACCAAGATGGTGAGCACGGTGATCAAGTTTCGTCGACTGCGATCTTTGTGCAACGCAACCGCTCCAATGCCGAAGGCGGCCAAGATCGCCCAGGGAATGCTCAGTCCCATGGTCAACTTGCGTTCGAAAAGCGCCGGTAAATAGGGAGCGGCAATCCCCACGATCGCCCAGGCGATTACCAGGTTAATTGCGGTTACGTCCGATGCCATGAGCATACAGGCTGCGCAAAGACACAGGAAAACGGCCGCCCACAGTCCTGCCGATAGGAAATACCCTTCCGTGGCTCCCGCAGGGGATAAGAAGAACATCCCGGCAAACACTAAAGCGGCAACGCCGATCCCGGCGAGTTTGCGGTGATCTTGACGAATTTCTGGCTTTGCCAGCAAGAAGGCAGATACCAGCATCATCAGCAGATAGCCCAAGAATAGTATTTTGAAATTGGGCGAGTAGGTTGGCGTGGCGGCGCGCTGTTGGAACACGGCGTCAGATCGCAGCACGTGCACCAGCCAGAGCGCTGGTGGAATGATTCCCGAGGCGATTACAAAGGCTCGGGCCACCCAAATGCCTTCCATTTGCCCCTTGATCAGTTGCATCCCTAAGAAGGCCACCAAGACTAGCGCGACCAACACCACGTCGTAACTGTGGATATTCATAAGCAGTCCCATGAAGATCGCACCGGGCAAGACTGGCTTCCACGAATGGCGGGCATCCAAGAAGCATAGGAAGCTAGCTATGATCAGGCAAAGGCTGACCATGAAAAGCCCGTTTGTCAGCATCGAAGGGAAAACAAACGCCTCCGGTTGCCAAACGTCGTTGGGGACCCCGGGCACGCCCGCCATCGCCAGCAGTTTGCCAATTGCTCCTGGCCGCTCGATCTCTGGTCCGAAGTTCTCCCAGACAAGGAAGCCGAGGCCACCACCCAGGCTGACCAACGCCAAGGCAAGTTTGGTGATGTATGTCTGGTGGGTGAGTCGCTGAATGAGCCGGTGGGCAAGAAACACAAAGAGTGCGGAGAAGATCATCTTCGCGAGCGCGAGGGCGAAGGGAATCCCCACGAGCTTGGCCACCCAACCAAGCACCAGGAAATACAGATGGATTGTCAGACCGGGCTGAGGGTCAGTGGTGAACCGATTATCGAAGAGGAACCGACCCTCCATCGCCTGCCGCATCCAGGCGGAGTACACGAATTGGTCATCTGCCGCCCACTGGAACCCTTGGTAGGACGAACCGGGCGGGGCCGCAATCAAACCATACAGATTGGGAAGGACCGCGAGAACTGCCGCCGCGATGGCGAGCGCGATTACGTATTTTCGCTCAAACGTAGACCGCTGTTCGCTCGGCGCGGTTTGGCTCACTAGGATTTGGAATCGCCGTCACCGGGAACGGGCCGGCCCATAGACTTATAAATGCTGACGATTTGATCGTGCATTTGCCGGGCGTCTTTGTTCTTGGGGTCGTACTTCAGAGCTTCGCGCAAGTACTTGAGCGCCAGCTTGTACTTCACCTTTCGGTCGACGGTTTGGGAATAGGTGTACTGCAATCCGAGGGCGACATTCGCGTCCACGTACGCCTTTTTGGCTTGGGCATTTTTCGGGGCTTTGTTGAATGCGACCTTGGTGGTCGCAACTCTCTTGTTCAAAACTACTATGTTCTTCTTTTCTTCAGTTGGCGATACGGATTTGTATTGCGCGAATCCCAACCCGGAGACCAACAAGAGCGTTACTGCCAAAATCCATTTCATAACCTTAGGATATCCGATTCTTAGAACCCGGAATGAAGCTGGCCAACTCATCCTCTAATTTGCGGAGAAAATCCAGTGCCTCTGTTGGCTGAAGGCGATTGACTACTCGCTGCCGACCCTTGGAATCGGTGAGAACGAGTGGTTTTCTCAACTTGTCCAGATGTTGCATTTTCTGGGCAAGGCTTTCTGGCAACCGTTCGTCACGTTGTTGAACCGTGGCGTGGGTTGGCAGTTTTAAGGCGCGGCGAATTCTTCGATCTGCATCCTCATACGCACTGTCCAGAGCCGCCGAAGTCGCTTTGGCCCGAAGGTAAACGTCGGCTATAGCATCGATCAGCTCTCGTTGTCCACGTTGCTTTCGACGCTCGACTTCCGGCAATCCAAATCGAATTCCCAAGGTCAATACGACAAGGCCGCACAGAACTAAAAATTGGTTCCAAGCGCCCACAGCCCAAGGTCCGAGGATTGAGGCGAGGGTAGGTTCCTCACCGTTACCTAACGCGGCTTCCGTGAAAACGACTCGACCCTCCGGAGGGAGCATCGAGCGGACAACGTTTAGAGCGAATTGGGCATTGTCCTCTTTATCGATAAATCGATTGGTGGCAAAGAGTCCATCGGCCGCTCGCGCCAAGATCCCTTCTCCCCGAGACTCGATTACCAACATCGGCGCGTTGGAATTGCGAGCGCTCTTGGACCAGGGCACATAAGAAACGGAGTTGTGATCCTGCGATAGAAAGTTGCCGCCGCCGGACACCTGCCCGCCGAAGGCGAGCATGTTGTTGTAGTCGAGAGGCGATGAGTGGACCTTCAGAGTGTCGCCAGTGGCGTTGGAAACGATCTGCGTCGGATATTGATAAGCCGTTTTGCTGCGAGCGCGAAAGTCATTGTCGAACGGCAATACGAGCACTCTTCCGCCGCTCTGAACAAATGCCTTGAGATTGGTCTCGATAGCGGAGACGTCGACGTCGCTTTGGACATAGGCGGCAATAACAAAATCCGATTTACTAAGCCTCGGTGCATTGCTCCTCGTTACCAATGAGGGAATGCCGTTCTGCCCGAGCAATTCTTGGAAAGCGTGCAATCCGCTTGGATTGTAGGAGGAGGCGACGGGATTGGTGTCGCGTTCCCGTTGTCCAAGGGTCAACAGGATGGCAGCGATAATCAGGACCGCGACCAGAATGAATGCCGCCCTTGGAACGAGGCGTTTCAACGTCGTAC
>DATFHI010000201.1:0-7174 GCA_035248525.1 Fimbriimonadaceae bacterium
TGCGGTCCGGGAAGACTTGCAAACCTTGCAGGATGGTCGCCATGCGGCGGAGCATGAAGTCTGCAAGTTGGCAAGAGTCGGGGAAAATTACGCGCTCCAGGCTGGAGTTCGTCAGGTCCCTCTCATGCCACGTGGCAATACTCTCCAACATCGCATGGGCATTGGCCCGAAGCAGCCGAGACAGTCCGCAGACGGTTTCGCTGTTCCACGGATTTCGCTTGTGGGGCATCGCGCTGGACCCGGTCTGACCGGCGGCAAACCCTTCTTGGACCTCCAATATCTCCGTTCGCTGAAGATTTCGGAGTTCCGTCGCCATCCTCTCCAGTCCCGCGCCCAAAAGTGCAAGGGTGTTTAGGTAGTTGGCGTGGCGGTCGCGGTTGATGATTTGGGTGGTTACTGAATCCGGTTCCAAGCCCAAGAAATGGCATACCCGACGCTCAAGCAGCGGGGAAGTAATCCCATGGATGCCGACGGGACCGCTGACTTTTCCAACCGCAATCTCCTTTTTTGCCTCTTTGAGCCGGACCAGGTTGCGGTCCAGCTCATTTCTCCAGCTTCGGACCTTGTGGCCAAACGTGATCGGCTCGGCATGCACGCCATGGGTGCGCCCTATTTGGGGATATCCGCCATGCTCGGCTTCCAAGCGATTCAACTGCGCTCGGAGGTTGCTTGCTGATTCTTCCAAAACCTCGGCCGAATCCCGAAGCATCATGCCGGTCGCCGTGTCGATGACGTCGTAGCTGGTGACTCCGAAGTGGATCCAGCGACCCGCGGGTCCAACATTTTCCTCGAGGTTTCGAACGAAGGCGACGAGATCGTGGCGAGTCTCTTTCTCAAGTTCGTCGCACCGCTCCAAAGTGAACGCGGCGCGATCCCGAATGGCTTGCATATCTTCGGCCGGAATTGTGCCCTCTTCGGCATGGGCCTCACAAATCGCGACCTCCACGTCCTTCCACTTCTCGTAGCGGGCCTGGCGGCTCCAAATGGCGGTCATGGCCGGCGTGGTGTAGCGGTCGATCATCGATTATGAGAGTACCTGCGACGAACCAGATTTGAGCCTAAATAAGGCTGTTTGGTTTAGGCGCGAAGATCGACGCGCCGCCGGAAGAACGCCGTAATGCGTTCCCAAAAAGTGGGTTGCTTGGGCGCAAAGTTCGTTGCATTTGCCAGCTCAGGACATCGATCGATCAGGAGATTCAAACCCTCTTCGACGGTCTCGGGATCCCGATCGAATCGTCCGTGCCATCCGCAAGAGAAGCAAGTGTTGTTCTGCTGGGCGTTGACCGCGCCGCAGAGAGGACATCGCTTTAAATTTGCGGAGGCAAAGAGTCGTCGGTTCTGATTTGATCGGGGTTGAAGAGCCATCGTGCTACCTAGAATTTCGGTATTGAATTTCCGTTTCCGTATCCCCGTGACTTCATAAACTGCACTCCCGTTCCCCGGCACGGGTCATGTGGCCCAACTCCAAATCCATCCCAGTGGGTCAAGAAAGTAACTGCGGGTAGAGCGAATCGTCCTAATAAATAGGACCTGTCATGACAACTCTTCTTATCGCCGCCCTAGTCGCTGTAAAGTTCAACGGCGGCACTCCCAGCGAGTTTATTGCCGCCATTGCCGACGCCACCAAGCAGAACGTGGTCATGGCCCAAGGCGACGGCAAATCGATTCCTCCTGCGGAATTTGAGACCTCGGATCTCGATGTCATGTCGCGAGCGATTCGCACGCAAATCAAGCATGCGATTCTGCCCGGGAACGAGATGGTGTTGAGCGACCAGATGCTTTCTCGACGGCTGGTTCAGACGGTGCAATTTCGAGGCGGAGAAAACCTTGAAGGTCAAGTCAGAGCCCAACTGATAGAGCGCGTACAGGCGGAAAGGCTTGTGCGCAATCAACCCGAGTCTGGCGCCAATCTGTCGCTGAACATAATTGCGATCCCAGGTTCTGCAGCTAAGGACGGGAAGATCACTTTCAAAACTGAGAAGTCCGATGCCATTAAGCCCGAGTACCTGGGTGGAATCGCATCCAAGCCAGTGAAAGTGCACTGGATTTACAAAGATTCTCCAATCTTCGTAAACGTCAATGACATGCCCGAGTTGGACTTTATGAAGTACGTGGCAAAGGCCATCGGGGCAAGACTCGTTGCGGCGAAAGAGTACGATTTTGGGATTGATCCTCTCGAAGTCCGAAAGCGTGCGATCACGACCATCAATGCTGCGCCAGAGCGCACCGGTCCCCGCGCGGATGTGGCGGAAGAGCAAAAGGCAAAGAACTTTCGAATCGCCTCCCTTAACGCCCTGAGCGCGGCGCAGTTAAACCAAATGTTGGAATCTCCTGGGTCGAGTATCACACTGCAACTCATGCCGCGGAGCCCGTTAACATCGCTTGCTTTACAACGAGTAAAGGATTTGGAGCAATATCAGCGGAACTTGCCGGCCGATTCTCGAGCGCCCCGAACTGCAATTGGTCTCTTGCAACGGGTCGATGGATCACGTCCGGCAACAATGACCGTGGACGCGCGTTTTTCCGTCCGGATGGACATTCCGGTTGTGGACCAAAATGGTCGCTCTGCCGGTTCGGTGCGGATTCAGTAATTCGGCCAACTTGGCTCACTTAGTCCCTCATTGAACGGACCCAAACCAACTTTTGGTTCGATTCGGTGGACAATGAATATATGCATGCACTGCTTGCAGTTTTTGCGTTTACTCCGATCCGTCCATTTCCGGCCCCATTTCTCTCAACGCAGCTAGAGCCGATATTTCCCATTGAGATCCTGCGCGGAGTGACCCGACGTTCCGTCTCACGGGCTGGAAGTTGGCGACCGGGAGGACTAGTCCGACTTACGTTTAATTATGTTTATCCCAAGGGCAAGGCTCCAACTATTGCTGAATTCCTTTCCGAGCCTGGGTTTACCGATGAGACGCCTCCATTGCAGCAACGCATAAAGGATCGAGTGTGGAGAGAACGGGATGGGGTTAGGCAAATTGTTCTCATCAGGACCCTAAATGACGGGGAGGTCTGGCCTTGGGCAAAAGTTAAGGGACCGGCAACGGTCGTTAGCGTAACGGATGTCCCTAGTGAAGAGCCACCGCCGAGGGTCTGGCATAAAGTGCCGGAGTTAATAAATCCTACTTTTCCCCCGAGCTTCCCTCATCCCTTGGATTTCCTCGTGAATTGTCCAATAACCGCCGTCGACAGTGATCCCATAATCCCTCGTTTCTTTCGATCGATGTATTGGATAGCCGTTCGTGTAGGATCAGAAGAGGCTCGGGCAACTGTTTCGCAAAAGGTTAGGAAGGTCCTTTCAAGCCGATCTTGGAAAGAAAGCTCAAATGGATCCGCTGACCACTTCTCTGTAGTGCCGGAAGATTTCGGGCTTTCGTCGGTGGAGGTTACGAGCCGCACTTTTCCTCGTAATCCGAAGTTGAAAACTGAGATTTGCATCACGTACCGATTTCAGGATTTCGAAAACAGCCCCCGCATTCGTGACTGATTGTCCGGTTAGGGTAAACCCGGGCATATGATCTATCGCTCCCTCGGTCGCACTGGCGTTCAGGTTTCGGTCGCCTGCATGGGCACCATGACATTTGGCTGGGAGCCCGACGATTGGGGATCGAACGAGAAAGAATCCCTCGAGATTGCCGACGCCGCCATCGACCTGGGAGTCAATTTCTTCGACACCGCCAATGTCTATGCCCGTGGAGTCAGCGAAACGATCCTAGGAAAAGCCCTGAAAGGCAAGCGTGACGGAATAGTGCTCGCGACCAAGTGCCATGGAAAAATGAACGACACCGATCCCAATGCGTGGGGGAACAGTCGCCGACACATCATCGAAGCTTGCGAAGCGTCGCTGAGAAGACTGGGTACCGATTGGATCGACCTGTATCAGATTCATCGCCCTCAACCCGCCATTCCCATCGATGAGACGCTGCGTGGGTTGGATGATCTAGCTAGGGCGGGCAAGATCCGCTATGCCGGATGTTCAACTTATGCGGCTTGGCAGGTTTGCGAGGCGCACTACGTCGCAAAGGAGCTTGGCGTAAGCGGTTTCGTCAGTGAACAGCCACCATACAACATTCTCGACCGTCGAATAGAGCGCGAGTTGCTGCCGTTTTGCCGAACCTACGACTACGGCGTAATTCCCTGGTCTCCGCTGGCGGGCGGAATGTTAAGTGGAAAGTACTTGGACGCCAAGGCAAAGGAAGGCCGTTATTCCAAGAGCGATCCCATGAACCGCGTAAAGCAAGTACCAGCGGCCCGACTGCAGCGACTCAAGGTTCTTGCGGAACGCAATGACATGAGTCTCGCCGCCCTGTCCTTGGCGTGGGTAGCTTCTCAGCCTGGAGTTACGTCCCCCATCATCGGCGCAAGGAGCCGAAAGCAATTGGAAGAATCCGTAGCCGCGTGCCAGATTCAGCTTAATGAAAAGGTACTGAAGCAGGTGGACGCCATTTTTGCTCCTGGTGGCCACTTCGTGGACTATTACAGCGCGAATTTTGGCCCCAACAAACGTCCAAACTAGGCGTCAGCGAGCGGCGAAAATTGCGGGGTCTCCGGGTTCGAGGCTACCAAAGTTATCTCCGGTGACTTTGGCGCCCTCTGCTGAATAAGCCAAAACCGCTTCTCTATAAGTCAGATTTTCAGATGCGTCATATCCCTGTGGGCGTTCGCTTGCCGACTGAATTCCGATAACCGGATCTCCGGATACGATCGGCCGATCCGAGCTGAGGCTTAGCGGAATTCCTGCGTCCTTGACTGATCGGTAGCGGTTCAGTTTCGCTGCCCGCACCGATCCCAATTGGGCATGGTACGTGTTGCCAAATCGGGTGAGAAACTCTGGTTGCATACTGCAGTAACAGCCTAACTTCGCCATCCGCTCGATTTGTGCGTCGGAAAGGATCATCGCATGCTCTATCCGATGGCGCTGCGGTTCATCGACTTGCTCATAAGCGTCCATCACCAAGTCCGTACTGTAATCCCCGATGGTGTGGATCGCAACCTGATAACCCGCTTCGTGGGCAATGCGGACCATCTCGTTCAAGCGGTCGCGTGGGTAGATAAGTTGGCCACTGACTTCCAACTCGGACGTCTCCGACGCTAAAGTTGCTCTTCGACTGATGCGATGGCCCGCCGTGGTGGCTCCCGAATAATGGCCGTAGATCGCCGCCGTCGCCGACCCGATTGCTCCATCCGCAAATATCTTAATTCCCGCTACGCGGCAGCCTCGAGTGTTGGGCAAATTGAGCGGTTTTTGGTTGCCGCTGCGGTCGAACACTTCGCTGTATTGCAGGTACAGGCGCGTCTGAATCGCACAGTTGCGTTGAGCGGCAATTTGATATGCCTGCAACTCTTGCTCCAAGTTAAACCGGCCCGTCATCATGTCGCTCGCACAACAGATGCCGAGCTCCGCCATCTTCTTGCCCGCCAAAAGAATTGCATCGACCATCTCTCTCAACGTCGCATTGGGAACTGCACGGCTGACGCGTTCATGGGCATTTTCAAGCAGCACCCCGTCGATGTTTCCGTCCGGACCGCGCCGATAGCTGCCGCCGTCGGGGTCAGGCTCATCGTCGGCGATTCTGGCCAACCGGAGCGCGGTGGTATTGGTGATGCTGGCATGGCCGTTTACATGCCGGAGCAGTATCGGCACGCTCGTTGAAACGGAATCTAGTTCGGATTTGGTTATGAATTCTCCACCAAACTTATTTTGATCGTAATGAACTGCCAACAACCATCGGTCGGGTCTGACACTTCTAATTTCCGATGAAAGCAAATCAAGCACATCCTGATTTGAAGTGCAGGCACCCAAGTGAAGCTTTTGAAGATCTAAACCCGTGGGCAGGATATGGCAGTGGTTGTCCACAAAGGCGGGGTAGAGAGTTTTGCCTTGGAGGTCGATGTTTTCATCCGCCTCCACAACGTCATCAGCGACCGGACCGCGATTGCGGACACGGCCGTCCTCGACGATCATCCTCTGGGGTTCGCCGGCCTCCCACCAATTAAAATTGTAATAGAGCGTTTTCATGAGGTCGATTGCATGCTAAAGAGGCTTGGCAGTCCACCGGTATGCCAAAAGCACGTTCTACCGCTTAATTCACCTCTTTTAGCCAATTCAAGAACGGCGGCGAAAGCTTTGCCGGAATAAATGGGATCTAAGAAGATGCCTTCGGTTTGCGCCAAATCTCGGATCGCCGCATTGCCCGCCTCACTGGGAATTCCGTAGCCTGGCCCCACGAAGCCAAAGTGCAGGTTGAACTCGTTTTGGGGCAGTCCGGACTCCCCGATGAGCTCGCCAAGTCCCGTGCTCAACTGGGCAAAATCCTCCGCGATTTCAGGCTCTGGGTCGCTGGCGATCCCGATGACCCGGGTTCTGGAAGTCCGGAAAAACTGAGAGAGCCCAACTTGAGTCGATCCGCTGCTCGACGCGACGACGATTTGGTCGAACGGTTCCGCAGCCTGATCCTGCAACTCTCGCCCCGCTTCGTAAAAGGCATAAGCGCCTTCGGGAATGGACCCCCCCACCGGAATTCGGAACACCTTGCGACCATCAGCTTCAAACTCATTAGCCAGCTCTTCCATCCGCTCAAAGAGCGTTTCCCAAGGGCCATCGGGAGAAAGCCGAAGGTCGACACCTAACCAACCATCTAGCGTGACATTCCCGCCGTGGAGGTATAAACCGACGCCGGCCGGCTTTTCAAATTCGTAGGGAACATCCATCACCGCCGCCGCGCACTTCACTCCAAAGACCGCGCACGCGGCTCCCAGTTGTCGAATGAAGTTGGATTGAATAGAACCACATGTCACCACAACTTCGGCACCGGTAGAAAGCGCCTTCGCCATCAGCGGTTCCAACTTGCGTCCCTTGTTACCCCCGAATGCGAAGCCCGTCAAATCGTCGCGTTTGATCCAAAGATCGATCCCCAGGCGCTCGGACATTCGGTCCAAGCGATGCAGCGGCGTGGGCCGATGGATCAGGGAAACCTTTGGAACCGTGGACATCGTCTGCAGGAAAGTATCCCCTTTTGGGACCCCTACGCAACACCGGTCCCTGCCGGGATAGGAAACATAATAGGCAATGACTGGACGTCGGAAAGGCTGCAGATGGGCACTTTTGATCGTGGGCTTGGCCTTTCTCGGCGCGATCCTCTTCTACGGTCCTGCAGTGTGCGATTTTATA
>DATFHI010000202.1:0-5022 GCA_035248525.1 Fimbriimonadaceae bacterium
ATCGCTTGTCGCATGTGAAGCGCATGAGGTGTTTTGAAAATCGGGATTGGTGAAACGGCGATCAAGAAATATTGCAGGGGTCGTTTCACGGCTTGCTTTAACCCCTCATTTTTGAGGCTATACCGGATGGCATTTCGCATCATCAGATATACATATTGGGATGTCGCCCGGCCGAATGTGCCGCCACCGCGGTGATACACCGGGATGGAGATCTGGTAGATCCCATTTCCACCTGCGGCAATGCGAGCTTCCAGGTCGCGCTCTTCCCAATAGGCGAAATACTTCTCGTCGAAGAGGCCCACCTTCATAAGTGCTTCAACCCTGAACAACACCGCAAATCCGCTAACCCATTCCGTTTCCCGAACGGTGACGTCGTTTAAGGCGCTAGTGGGATCGCTTGTTTCCTGAAATCCGATCACGGCCGCATTGGCGGTTGCCTCCATGAACTCGATCGCATGAGTCGCCCAGTCAGGGTCCAAAATCTCAGTGTCATCATTCAAAAGCAGTGCGTATTTGATCCCGTCCGCGATTGAGCGTTCCAATCCGCGATTATTGATCCCGGCAAATCCCAAGTTGATCTCAGAGCGGACAACAATAACCCCGGGCCAGTTCTGCTCCACCCATTCTCGGCTGCCGTCGCTGGAGCCGTTATCTAGAAGGAGTAGGCGGAAGTTAGGGTACGTCGTCCGCTTAAGGGTGGGCAGGAGCCGTTGAAGATGCCCTAAACCATTGTGGGTGATGAGCAAAATGTCGAGCGAAGCCGGGGCAACCGTCGGCATCGAATTGGCGTCACATGTGGATTCCATTTGTTGCGTCATAGAATCGCGGTCGTCGTGCCTAATATTTTATTCGACGTTGCTCCTTCTCGTTGGAAACCAACAAGGATTCCGCAGCTATGGGGTTGAAGTCGTTCCTGAAGGGCAAAGCCTGACCGCATTAAAGTTCTCTTGAGTTCATCGGAGCTATGGTGCTCGCGCGGATGCCACTCCAGGAAAATCAGCTCGAATTCAGCGAGCAAATCGTGATCCGCCAGCTGGGCGATCACCTCATACTCCGCCCCTTCGGCATCGACTTTGAGAACCGCTCGATGATCTGGATGCTTGTGGAGAATTTCTCTGATTTGAGTTGCGCTGTCCTTAACCTGGACAGTTTGACGATCTGTCCTTAATTCTTCGAAGCCGGGAAACAAGCTGTTAATGGAAGAGTGCTCCGGCGCAACTGCGATGTCGAAGTTTTCGTCCCTGTCCAGCAAACCGAATGATTCAATTGTGAAGCACTCCGCCAGTAACGGGTTTAGATCTCGGTTGTGCATCGCCTGTGCGGCAGTCGAGGGCACGAGCTCGAATCCGTAGGCGAACCCTTCGTGACGGTTTAAAAAGTCGATGCTGGCCAGGCCCGTGTTCATCCCGACATCGATAAAGATGCTTGGACCTGGCATCTCAAACCGGTAGGCGCCCTCTCCGAAAACTTCATGGAGGATGTACAGTTGATTTGCGGTCAAAATATCCAACTTCAGGCCCTCAAGTTCCACAAGGAGTCCTTCCTTACTGGCAAAGATCTTCGCGTCCGACCGCTTTACGAGGTTCGCCAAAATGTCGTGGGCCTCGAGAATCCATGAAACGCGCGAATCGTTTGAGGGCAGTGAAAGTCCCAAGAATGGAAACGTCAAAATCCTCCCCGAAAGCTGGACGGTTCCCGGGTGACTGAGAAACCAACCAAGCGTTTGAGCGCCAGACCAATTGGAAGCGCAGGCTCGGAGGCAACGATAGGTGGCAACTCGCTTTAGCTTGTCAAAAAGAATCATTGGAACCCGTCGCTAGCGCTTAGACGCACTTGAGAGTGCTAGCAGTTTCGATGCCAAACTCGGACGACTTCAATTATGAGGCGCTTCTGACCGTCAAATGCCGAAGACTCTTTGCGCGAAGGTATTCGACCGGTCACTCCGGATTGTCTTTGAGCCTAGGACGTGCGAATGAGTGTCCTAATTCTCGCAGGTCGCTGCTTTGCCATTGCTTTTTGATTTCAACCATCCTTTTCCTGCCCTATGATATGCATAAAGCAAGCCGCAGCCATTGGAAGGAACAATCGACTCATTCCAGCAAAAGTTTGTAGACCGGAGTTGCGATCGGATTGACTCGGGATTTCGGTCATCTCGCGGGTGAAGCTCCAAGAGGAGCAAAGAAATCCTGCTTAATAAATCTTTTTCGAAGAGTCGATCCAAAATCTCATATTCTGAGCCTTCCGCATCTAACTTTAAAACGAACGTAGAATCAGGATGTTTGGAGTAGATTTCCTCTACTGCGACTGCGGCATCTTTTACACGAACTGCCACATCAGATTGACAATCCGATTGTTGCGCTCTATGGAAAAGGCTATTTCCCACAGTGTCATCGGGGTTCACTGCAAGTGTGAATTCTGAGTCGCAGTTAAGCAATCCGAACGGATACGAGGTGTGCTTCATCGAGACCTTTACATTCAGATCCAAGTTTGCTTCAGCGGCAGCGAATGTATCTGGAATGAGTTCAAAGCCGTAGGAATAACCCTCATGCATCGAGTGAAAAAATAGGCTTGCCAGTCCAATATTCATTCCAACGTCGATAAAGACCAAGTCTCCTGGCAGTTGGAAGTTGTAAAGCTGGACGACAAACATTTCATGGAGTGTTTTTATGTCGCAGGAATTATTGACAATCGCTCTGATCTTGCCAGCATTCGCTATCAAGTCGTTGCCATTTAATGAAAAGTTTACGTTCGAGATTCGGTGTAGATCATCCATGAGGTCGACGTTGTTGAGAACGACTGGAATTAGTGGATGACCCTTCGCTAGCAGCAAATTCGAATCGGCCAGGTAAACGTCTCCCCTAGAACGAAACTGCAACTTGTGACCATTGCGGGCAACCCAACGCGCAAGGGGTAAGGCGTCGTAGAAACCAACTTGCCTTCCGAACTTGAATAATCTAGCCGCTTTGTTTAGCTTGGATATGATATCGATCCCCCCGGACCCCAAAAGCCGCAACCATTATTCACTTATCTGTTCAGATCTCGGAATATCAGACGGGATTTGTCATCTATCCCGCAAATAATACGGTGCGGCAGCAGGCGAGCCTGGCCCGTACCGCAACAAGATATACTCTTCCCCCGTTGATCCACATCGTTCCCACCACACCGCCGGAAGTTAACGGACTCACCGACTATTGCCGGCAGCTTTGGCGGTACTGGCCGGAACCAGAGCCTAAGTGGGCAATCGCTTCGCCTAACGTCGTTCACGGCGCGGAAGAAGCGTGGCCCGGCGTGTCATTCCACCCATTCGAGCGAAATGCCAGCAGTCTTGGGGCTGCGCTGGAAGAGTCTGGTGAGAAGACGGCCGTCCTTCATTACGTGGGCTATGGATACGACGCCCGCGGAGTCCCCGCGTGGCTGCCAAAAGGGTTAGAAAAGTGGAAGTCAGATGGTGGAAAGCTGGTCACAATGTTCCACGAGATCTATGCAAGCGGACCGCCTTGGAAAAGCGAATTTTGGCTCAGGCCGAAGATGGTGCGCATCGCTCAGCAGATCGTCGACCTTTCCGATCGTTGGATTACCAGTTGCCCGGATTGGTTTGACCGCCTCACCGATGAGTTTCGGGCGGATTCCAAGCGAGGGTGCCTGATCCCGATTAGCTCAGCGATCGACCCGATTGACCGTGCGCCCGTCGATCCATGGCCATTGGCGAATGGAAAGCAAATCAGCGTCGCAATATTTGGATTTCCCAGAACTCGGTCGCTATCTTTGTCCGCCCACCGCCGTTTGCTGTCGATCCTAGCGGATAAAGGACGTATCCATCGGGTGATGCTTATCGGGCGGGAACCGGACCCGGTAACCGGCTCAGAAGTCGACCGTGTATTGACCGAAATCGGTCTGATCGGAAGGAAAGAAACGCTCTTCAACGCGACTTCAGATGCGATATCAAAGAAGCTCTCCGAATGCGCAATTGGGTTGTCTTATTACCCGTATGGGATCCTCTCCAAAAGCAGCGCCTTCGCGGCTTATGCGGTACACGGCCTCACAACGGTAATTCCGAAGAGCGCCAAGACCGGGCCAGGTCCTTTTTTGGAGAACGACGAGTTCCGGCCCGAAGTGTGCTGGGAAGCCTTGCAGAAACCGCCCAAATCGTGTGACACATCGGTCTACCTGCCGGATAAGGTCGCGGCGAAGTTTGCGGCGGAGGTGGCCAAAGCTTGCGCATCCTCCTGAACTCGCATACGTTCTCGCCAAATATCGGTGGGATCGAGACAATGTCCCTAATCCTGGCGGAGCATTTCATGCGGGCTGGTCACGAGGTCAAGGTGGTCACCCAAACTCTAGACGATTCCAAGGCGCCCTATCCCTATCCCGTATTGCGCCAGCCGGATAGAAAGAGCCTGATCGAGGCAGTGCGCTGGAGCGAGGTCGTGTTCCATAACAACATCAGCCTACAAACTGCGTGGCCGCTCGCATTCGTGCGCCGACCGTGGGTCATCGTGCACCAGACTTGGATCCGCCAAGTGGATGGGAGCATTGCCCGTCAGGACAAGATCAAGCGGTTTCTCCTGCGCTTCGCCCATCAGATTGCGATCAGTCAGGCAATCGCCGACGACGTGAAGGGTTGCCGGGTGCTGATCGGGAATTGCTACAACTCCAGCCTATTCCGCAAATTGCCCGATGTGACCAGAGACCGAGATCTGGTTTTCGTCGGCCGCCTGGTGAGTGATAAGGGGGTCGATTTGGCGATTGGCGCGGTTGCGGAATTGCGCGAGCGCGGCATCGAAACCAATTTGACGATTATCGGCGGCGGAGAAGAGCGAGAAGCGCTCGAAAGGCAGGCGGCGGAGTTGGGTATCCAAGACCGCGTTAGGTTCACTGGACCCATGCAAGGCGAACCGTTGGTGGCGGAAATCAATCGGCACCGGATTATGGTTGTGCCGTCACGGTGGAAGGAGCCTTTTGGAATCGTGGCGCTCGAGGGGATCGCCTGTGGATGTGCCGTGGTTGGATCGGAGGGGGGCG
>DATFHI010000203.1:0-4180 GCA_035248525.1 Fimbriimonadaceae bacterium
AAGCGCTTCTCATATCCCATTCTTCCGCTCTGTACGGGGCTCAGAGGTCGCTACTGGACCTGGCGATCGGCTTGCGCGGGGAAGGCGTGCAGGTACACGCGGCGATTCCGGATCGCGGACCGCTCGGAGAATTGCTGCAAAAGCAGGAGATCCCCATCTGCCGGCTGCCTTGCCGGAATTGGGTTCATTCCCGCACCGCATATCACTGGATGAGGAAATATCTGCTCAACCGTCGGCATGCGCGGGTTGCCGAGAGTTGGATCAAGCATGAAGGATATGACCTTCTCCACACCAACTCTGTGGTCATTCCCATTGGAGCAATGATCGCGGAGCGGACGGGAATTCCCCACATTTGGCATGTCCGCGAGGGCATGCCGCCGCGGCCCCGCTTCTTCTTTTGGTCCCTACCAAAGGTCAAGAGGTATGTGATGCGCACCACCAAGTTCATGGTGGGGATCAGCGATCACACCTGTGCAGGCATGACCGGAATCTGCCCGCCGGACCGGATAAGGCGAATCTACAACGGTCCGGTCGGACTCGAGGAGCTGAACGGTCCGATTCCCAAGCGTCCAGATGTTCAGGGCAGAACGCTGCGCCTGTTGTGCGTGGGCCGCAGCAGTCCGGCAAAGGGACACGATTTAGCCGCGGAAGCCGTGAGGAGTTTGCGCAGTGCCGGGGTCGATGCGCGACTGACCATCGCCGGCGAAGTCCCGGATGCCTTCCGGGAGCAATTGCTTGCGATCACTCCCGAAATCGACATGCCGGGATTCGTATCGGACGCTAGATCGCTTTATGATGAGCACGATATCTTGGTCATGGCATCCCAGAAGGAGGCATTCGGGAGGGTGACGGTTGAGGCGATGGCGCGGGGGTGCATTGTTGTTGGGTCGCAATCCGGGGCAACCCCGGAAATCATCCACGACGGAGAGAACGGACTGCTGTTTGAACCAGGAAATTCAGAAAACCTGGCGGCGAAAGTACAGAGACTTCTCGACCAATGCCATCGCTGGCAAGACATCCGCGACTCAGCTCGGCAAGACGTGCGGGAGCGCTTTACACGCGAAAGATATGCTGAAGATGTGGCAGGCTTGTACCGCGAAGCATTATCATCATGAGCGTGCTCGACCGAGTCGTCTTCTCCGTAGCAACGGGAAAACCTAAATATGGGGAAATGGCGATGGGTCTTGGCCGCTCGCTCAGTCTGATCGGCGAGTCGACTCCGCGGGCAATCGTCACGGACCTTAAACAGTTTGATTGGGCAAGGTATTTCGATTTTGTATTTGAGCCCAAAGCACCCCGCTCCGCTCTCGACAAGCTGTTTGCCTTCGACTATCTGGAGGCCAAGCAGGTTTATGCCCTGGACGTGGACTGCCTGGCTTTCAAGCGGCTGGACCCGGTGTTCCAATACTTCCAGGGCATGAGCTTAGCGGTGCAGGGCGAGTGGCAATCGGAAGGTAAGTGGCACGGCTCCCAAGTTAAAGAAGTCCTGGCAGCGAAGGCCTGGGATCGCTTGGCAAAGTTCAATGGCGGCGCTCTTTACTACGAACCCACGTCCGAATACACAAAGTTGCTCGACAGTATGAAGTCGATTGAAGCGAATTACAACCAAACTGGATTTGGCGATTTCCGCGGAAACGCATCCGAAGAGGTTTGTATTGCGCTGGCGATGGCCGAGACCGGGTTGGGAACGGTCGTACCGGATGATGTCAATTTTATGAACACCGGTTCCGGAATTATCGGCGACCTCAGAATGGATGTTCGAGATAACGTTTGCCGGTTCGTCTCGCGGAAGTCACATGTCCGCTATGTGGAGCCGTACGTATTCCACGCGAGCGAGTACGCCAACTTCGCCATCTATTGGCGGCAGTTGGATACGCTGAAGGCCCTCGAGGCTTATGAGGATAGAAACCGGCCCGGCTACCGATCCCGTTGGTTCAAACTCCGCCGCTCGATCGAACGGCGCTACTTGAAACTGAAGGGCCGCCTATGAGCAAGCGCATCATTCTGACCGTCGCCACCGGCCCCGAAAAATACGGCGAGATGGCGATGGGGCTCGGCCGCTCGCTCAGTCTGATTCAGGACGACACCCCTCGGGCGGTAATCACGGACAATCCGAACTTTGACTGGAGTCGCTACTTCGACCACGTTATTCCTCCGATCGACGATGGAACCGGTAGTCCGTACTTCAAGAAGTTCTCGGGATTGGAGTGCACCGACGCGGACGAAATTCTATTCGTTGACGCGGATTGCCTGGTGTTCAAACGGGTTGCTCCCTTGTTCGATATGGCCAGGGGTTCAGACGTCTGCGTCAGCGGTCGCTGGGTGTCGGATGGAGTTTGGTATGAGAAATCGATCTCAGACTTGTGCCGGGAAATTGGAGTTAGCCAGTTTCCGCGCTTCAATACCGGGGTTCTCTGGTACGAAAGGTCTGATGAGGGCAAGCGAGTAATCGACGAGACGCGAAAAGCTTTGGCCGACTACGAGCGGTATGGCTTCGAGAAGCTGCGCGGTAAACCATCTGATGAACCCTGTTTAGCGGTTGCGATGGCCAAGACGGGAATCGGCAAAGTGCTTCCGCTTTCCGTGGGAATGAACGAGTCTGGAGTGGGGCTGATCGGGAAGCTGGACCTCGATGTGCTCACCGGCGCCTGTAAGTTCATTACGGGCAATCCGCATGTGCGGCTTGTTGAGCCATACGTCTTCCACGCACATTACTTCGCCAAATTGGGAATCTATTGGCGCGAATTGCAAAAGCTGAAGGACTTGGAGGAGCGACGGGATCGGCTTGGGCCGAGATACATGAGTCGTTCCTGGCGCATTCAACGGTCTATCCGCAAGCGCTGGCTTCGACTGCTCGGTAAGTCCTAAGCTGGCTGGTATTCTCCCGGTTCAATGGCCGAGCGAATTTTGTATGCCGTTGCCCGCGGTAAGCCCAAATTTGCGGAAATGGCCATGGGTCTGGGCCGCTCGCTCCGTCTGATCGGTGACACGACTCCTCGCTACATCGTGACCGACATAGGCGGATACGACTGGGAGCGTTATTTCGACCGCGTGGTATCGGTAAATGGACCCCGCAGCGCCTTGGACAAGCTCCTCGCACTCGAAACAACCGACGCAAATCAGGTTTTGGCGATCGACGTGGACATGCTCGCATTCAAACGGCTGGATGCCATCTTCGACTTCTGTGCAGGTCGTCAGTTCGCGGTCCAGGGACATTGGGAGAGCGATGGGGTCTTTCACGGACTGCAGGTAAAGGAGATTTTGAAGCGCTTCAATCTAGAACGCATTCCCAGATTTAACGGAGGCATGGCATATTACGAGCGGTCTAATGACTACCTCGAACTTTTGGAGGCGATGAAGGCCGCGGAGAGGGACTACGACAGCTACGGGTTCGATCCATTTGGACGTGGGCAGCATGCTTCCGAAGAAGTGTGCATGCTACTCGCAATGATCAAGCTGGGCCGCTTCGACTACTTGATCCCGCAGGAAAAACATTTCCAACACAGCGCCGCCGGGCTAGTGGGAAAGCTCCATCTGGATGTGCTTAAGAATGAGTGTAAGTTCATCGCCAGACAACGCTACTGCGAGTTCTACGAACCGATCCTGTTTCACGCATGGCGATATAAGGACTTTCTTGTTTACTGGCGACAGCTTGAGAAACTGAAGAAATTGGAGCGATTTGAAGATGAACACCCAACGCTGTATATGCCGCGTTGGGTGAAGTGGAGCCGTTCGTTGCAGAGGAAAATTCTGCGCTTGCGTGGTCGTGATTAGGCTTCCGCGTGAGCTTCTTCGGCGGCTTCTACCGCTTCGGCGGCCGCAGCGGCGGCGGCTGCCTTCTTGGAAGGAGCCTTCTTCTTTGTTCCGGCGGCGCCCATCTCCACGCCGACTGCGCCTTCGGTAAAGCTGGCCTTGATCTTGATGCGTCGGCTCAGCTCCGAGTCGCTGACCGTGTTCCAGTTGACGCGGTCCAGAGCCCACTGCCAAAGGATGTCGATTCCTGAGTAGACGAACTCGACTCCGTCGGACAGGATGTCGCTGAGTTTCGCCTTCAACTCATCCCGGCCTTCGAGAATGCGCTCGCCTGCCGCCAGATTCGGCATTAAACCAACCGTAACCACCACCGGTTCCTCTTCGGGAGCCGTCTTAGTGGTCTTCTTGGGGGTGGAATTCTCGATTC
>DATFHI010000204.1:0-4918 GCA_035248525.1 Fimbriimonadaceae bacterium
CCTAGCTAGCCCCCGCCCCCACCAACGCTCCTTCGAGGACCGCGAGGACGTCGTCGCTCCGGAGGATGATGTAATCCTTTCCGTCGACGGTGACTTCGGTGCCGGCGTACTTGCCGTAGAGCACGACCTCTCCGACTTGGACTCCGACGGGAGCGAGTTGGCCGCTGTCCAGTCGCTTGCCGGGTCCGACGGCGATGACGGTGCCCTTCAGAGGCTTCTCTTGGGCCGTGTCCGGCAGAATGATGCCTCCGGAAGTTTTCTCTTCCTTCGCCGCGGCCTCGACGACGATTCGATCGTGTAGGGGTTGCAGTGCCATATTTTTTATCTCCAAAACAGAATTCTTTGGAAGCAGCCGCGAAGCTGCCTCGGAAGTTGGCAGTTTACCCTTGAGAGTGCTAAAAATAGGACCCTGCCGCACGCTTTGGTTGGGCCTTTGTCGGCGATGCATGGGAGGTGGTCGCCTAAGGAGCATGGAAGCGATTCGCGATCGAACGATCCGCTATTTGCAGGATCTGCATGCGGCGGAGAAAATGACTTTGGACATCTTGGACAAGCTCGCCGATGACGCCGAAGCGGTGTCGGGACTGCGCTTAACCGCTGGTGAAGCGGCCAAAGAGTGCACGAACCGGATGCAGACCATCTCCGCGCGGGTACAGGCCTTGGGCGGGAGTCTTTCCGGCATGAAGGACTTTGCCAACAGCGCGTTGGGCGTGTTGAGCGACATTTTCAACTCCGGCCACGACCGCGCGGACAAAATCACCATGGATGCGATCAAGGCGCACGCGGCTTTGCACTTGGTACATGGGTCGTGCTGCGCGTTGAAATCATATGCGGGTTCCACTGGGGATCCGGAAACAGCAGCCATTGCGGACCGGCATTGTACGGAGTCCAAGAATGCGGCGGAGAGGCTGATTTCGGGCATAGAGGCGAGCGCCGTGCAGTCGGTTGCCATACCAAGCGTGACCTGATCGGTTCAGGCATAATTTGCCAGCAATGGCCAATGCCCGCCTGACCGAGCTTTACGAGTTGGTGAATCAAATCCCCCCGGGGAGGGTTTGTGGCTATGGGGAGTTGGGCAAGGCGATGCGCAATCCGGTGTCGGGTTTGCTGATTGGGCGTTGGATGGCGGTGTGTCCGCCGGATATTCCCTGGTGGCGCGTGGTAGCGGCGGACGGGCGGCTGCCCATTTGGAAAAAGGATCCCAATCTGGAAATCATCCAGCATGACCGGCTTGCCGAAGAAGGCGTGCAGTTTGATCTGGACGACAAGGTCCGGATGGACGAGTTCAGCTGGTCGCCTTAGACCGGAGTCTTAGCCAGGGCCCTGAATACTTCACCAGCCCGCTCGACTTCCGGATCGCCCACGTCGGCATGTACAACAAGTCGGAAGCGGTTAGGCGCAACCGGGAAGCACCAAACTCTTTCTTCGTGCAGGCGGTCGCACCATTCGGCGGCCGGGGCGTCGGTGCTGACCAGGACGATGTTGGTCTGAACCCGGTCCCAGTCGACGGTTAGGCCGGGCAGTTCGGAGATCATCTCGGCGAGGGCGCGGGCGCGGCGATGGTCTTCGGCTAGACGGTCTACCATTTTGGTGAGGCTGACAATCCCGCAGGCCGCAAGGATTCCAGCCTGACGCATACCTCCTCCCAGGCGTTTGCGCCAAATGCGGGCGTCCTCGATAAATTTTGCGGGTCCACAGAGTACAGATCCCACCGGCGAGCGGAGGCCTTTGCTCAGGCAAAAGTTAATGCTGTCCACTTGATCGGCGATCTCCCGGACGGGGAGGTTGAGCGCGACGGCGGCATTGAAGACTCGGGCGCCATCCAAGTGAATTTTCATTCCGTGGCGATCGGCAACCTGCCGATATTCGCGCATTGTCGACATGGGGATCACGGTTCCGCCCGCCCGGTTATGAGTGTTTTCCAGGCAGAGGAGGGTCGTGCCGGGGGTGTGGATATTGCGCTTGAGCACATGGCTTTCCACTACGTTGGGGTCCATCACTCCCTTGTCGGAGGGCAGAGTCCAGGTGACGACGTTGGCCAATACTCCCGGTCCGCCCACTTCGTAGTAGACCATGTGGGCTTCCTCTTCAATGAGGACAGCGTCTCCCCGGTCGCAGTGGGTGGCCATCGCAATCTGGTTGCCCATGGTGCCGCTGGGGACGAACATCGCCGCCTCTTTGCCGGTCATTTGGGCGGCAAGTTTTTCGAGCTTGTCGACGGTAGGTTCATCGCCCAAGACATCGTCTCCCAAAGGCGCCGCCGCCATCGCCTCGTACATTTCGGCAGTTGGGCGGGTTACGGTGTCTGAGCGCAGGTCGACAATCATAGATTCAGTTTGTCCTAAACGAGCATCGCCAGTAGCTCTGCCGTCTCCGCCACCGATTCTCCAAATGCCGTTACTGCGGTTTGAATCTGTTCTTCAGAGATGGTCAACGGCGGTTCAAAGCGCATGATGCGCGGATTGTTGAGGGTGTAGGCAACGCAGACTCCGCGTTTGAGCATCTGGGCAACAACGAGCTCCCCAACCTCGTCCATGGCAAACTCCACTCCGATCATCAGCCCTCTACCGCGGGCTTCGGTGATCAGGTCGGTGTGCTGAGCGGCTACGTATTTGAGTCCATCGAGCATATTTGCGCCCATCTCGGTCGAGCGCTCGACCAAACCCTCTTCTTCGATTACGGCGATGGTGGCCAACCCGGCGGTGCAGGCCATCGGGTTTCCGCCGAAGGTAGAAGTGTGGGAAAGCGGGCTGTCGGAATACACGGATTCCCAGATCTCCCGCGTCCCCACAATCGCGCCAACCGGCATGACTCCGCCGCCGAGAGCTTTGGCGAGGGTCATGATGTCGGGAGATACGCCCTCGTGTTCACAGGCGAACCATTTGCCGGTCCGGCCGAGCAGGGTTTGGACCTCGTCCGCAATCATGACCGCGCCGTGTTTTGTGCAGGCCTCTCGAATCGCCCGAAGGTAGCCGTCGGGTGGAATGATGATGCCGCCTTCGCCTTGAATGGGCTCGACTATAAATGCGGCGGTGCCATTGTCGATCGCCGCGACCGCTTGATCGATGTCTCCAAAGTCGACGAATTCGATTCCCGGTAAGAGCGGTTCATAGGGTTTGCGGTACTTGTCTCGCCCCATTACGCTGAGGGAACCCAAGGTTTTGCCGTGGAAGCTGTTATGGGTAGAGACGATTTTAGTGCGGCCGGTGTGCTTCTTGGCGAACTTCAGAGCGCCTTCCACCGCCTCGGTGCCGCTATTGCAGAAGAAGCTGTACTCAAGTCCGGCGGGGGTGATCTCTGCGAGCTTCGCAGCAAGGTCGGCCGCTGGTTTGCTGAAAAATGCCTTGCCGCTCAGACCCATTTGATCCAACTGGTCTTTAAGCGCGGTAACGACTTTGGGGTGCCGATGGCCCAGGCTGAAGCATCCATAGCTTCCGAGGCAATCCAGATACGCTTTGCCGTCCTGGTCGTAGATGTAGCAGCCTTCTCCCTTCATCTCGACGCCGAATCCGGCGAACTGCATCAGCTTGGCGAGGTAGGGATTGATGTGCCGGTTGTACTTGTCGACGACATCGGCGAACAGGGCTTCCGCGTCCATGGGCCAAGTATAAACGACGGTTGCCTCGCCGGTAGGTCTGGGCGAGGCAACTGTTATCCTTCGCGGAGCTATTTGCTCTTCTTGAATCTGCGTCGGGCGAATACCGCCAGACCAGCGATACCGAGTCCCATTGTGAAAGGTTCAGGGACGGGGTTGGCCGAGAAGAACTCTGCACCCGTAAGGGTAATGCGATAGACGCCACCACTGCCGCCATTTGCGTCCCAACCGGTAATTGGGCTGCCTCCACCAGGACCATCTGGACCGTGAACTGCGTTGAACGGCGTATCCAAGAATATAGCTCCGCCGACGCTAAGTGGATCCTTGTCGAACTGGCTCAGCGCCAAAAAGACCTGCTCGCCGTTGGTTCTTCCGGAGTAAAGCGCATTTCCAGCGGGCAGAGTAGATGTGGTACCTACAGAATCATCGTTAAAGGCAATGCCCATTCCTCCGCTCGTGAACAGAAAGAGCTGAGTATCGAACGATACACCGCCCGTTGTCGTAGCCGAGAAGATCGACCAGTCGGTGACGGTAATGCCATACATATCAGCATCGTTGGTGCCGAGCGTTCCAGAAATGAAGTTCAAGGGACCGCTGCCCATAGTTAACTGAGCGGTTCCGGGCAAGTCGCCCGCGTCGCCTTGCTCATTCCATAACTGAGCGGATGCTCCCGCCGCGATTGCAGCTACGGCTAGTACAAATACATGTTTCATATAAACCCTCAACCTGGTCCATCAAGCGTTCCTCAATGAACCGGTTAAAGGATAAAACACACTCCGCATTAGGCCAAGAATTCAGGCTGTAATCTGGCAGAAATACCGGGGCTCATGAACCCGCTTTTCTCGGGTCGGGCAGCAGTTTTAGTGGCTGTTCCAAAGTCTTTCCATCGACCGTTAAGCGCACGGTGAAATCACCAGGCTTAACCATTGGCCCCACGGGCAGGTAGGGAGTGTTCCCCCATATTGCTGTCATGGGAAGTCCACCGCGACCGCTGGCGCCGGCTTCATGCATATCCCACATGAATCGATGAGATCCGGCCTTGGCCGATAACGGCTGGGGTGGACGCGCCCATTGCGGCTGAACCGTAATCGCCTGAGGGTCGATCGGCGGAATTCGATCCTGGCTCGAATATGTACGTATTGTCATACCCGTAGAATCGAGGATCTCGAGCTTTACAACATCAGCGTTCTTTGGCAGGTAGTAGTAAAGGATTGCGCCGTCCGGCGGGTTCGTACCGGCCGGTTCTTCGGGTGGTAATGGCGTATCCGTGTTGGTATTCCGGCTGACAACAACCGTGGGTGTCGGCGTATAAAGCACGGCTTC
>DATFHI010000205.1:0-10485 GCA_035248525.1 Fimbriimonadaceae bacterium
GTTGGCTGTAAAAAACCCAATCCGTCAGCGTCTCGGGCTCCGGATAATGGAGTCGCACGTACCCAACGAACGTCTCGGAGCCCTTGCGCGTTTTATCGTGGGCGATGAGGGCGGGGTCGTCCAATTCAAATGGGTAATCGAGGGCATCTCCGCCCAAAACATCGCTCCAAGTCGCCAGGGAGCACGACGAGGCGAACCCAAACTCGCTGCTAAACCGCGCGGTGGAATCCGAGTAATGGCGCCAATCGCCTCGACCATGCCAGACATCCCAATAATGCTGGTCTCCGATGTCGCCGCCATTTGGGCTGGTAGTAGAAGCGTTGCCAATTGGACTTGAGCGGATGTACGATCGCTCCGGATCTAGGCGCCGCACGACATCGCGGAGGACATCCTCATAAATGGATGCGCCGAGGTATTCCTTTGGTCCCTTTTCACCTGACCACCCATCGTAGTGGAGCATCTCGCATTCGTTGTTGCCGCACCAGAGCGCAAGACATGGGTGATGCCGCAGGCGAAGGACATGGAACTCCGCTTCCTTGCGAACTGCTTCGATGAATTCTGGGTTTTCTGGATAGTACGAGCAGGCGAAGGGGAAGTCTTGCCAGACATAGATTCCGAGTTCGTCGCACAGGTCGTAGAAATCGTCGCTCTCGTAGAGTCCACCGCCCCAAACGCGGAGCATGTTGAAGCCCATCTCCTTGGCCATCTCAAGCTTGGCGCGCAGTTGAGATTTGGTAATGGTGGAAGGGAAGGAGTGGTCTGGAATCCAGTTGGCTCCCCTAATCCACGTACGGCGGCCATCGATCTCGAATTCGAAAGACTCGCCAATTGCGTCGGACTCTTGGAGAAGTCGAGCTTTTGGAGTTGCGGGAATAGGCTGGTCAGGCTCTGGTGCGCCATCGGATTCAATGAGCTGGACCGGTTTCCAAATGCCGCAACTCACCAGCCTTGGGCCCCAATCCCAGCCGAACATGTACTGGGCTTTTCGCACAAACGCGCGTTCGTGAAAGCAGGAGATGTCGGTAGGCAATCCAGCCTGCTCCAGGTAGACGTTGCGCCGTTGATTTCCAACCTTGACCGCACTCTGGAACTCGACGCGAAGAGTATTAGTGCCCGCTACTAGTAACTCGGTGACTTCAACCTCCAGAGGGATGAACATGTTGTCGTGTTCTGCCACCAATTGGTCGTTCAAATAGACTTGGCAGATGGTATCGAGACCCTCGAAGAGCAGTGCGCAAATGGGGAATGCCTCGTCCGGCTCCCAGTCGAAGACGGTTCGGTAAATCCAGTCTTTTTGGTCGACCCATTGGCATCCCAATTCCGCCATGCTCTCGAAGGGGTCTTGGATGATGCCGTGCCGCACCAAATCGAGATGAACATGACCCGGAACCTGCGCCCGAAGCCAATCAGGTACGGTCGCGTATTCGCGGTTGCCGACCAACCAATCGGAGTCCACAAATTCCCATTCGGAGTGGAGGTAAACGCTTCGCCGCATGGATAAGAGTATGGCGAGGTGATCGGCCAGGAGTCCCATGGTGCGGAATTCATGGTTGACAAATTGCGATTTCGCGACCTATTGAGTGTATGTTCCTGCTTTCTCACTCCAATCTTGTCCGCGCATTCCAACTTCTTGGTTATCCGCACCCTGGTAAGGAATTGGTGTTCGTGGGGATTCGTGGATGTTTGCCGGTTGACCCGCTGGACTGCGCTTGGAAGCCTCAGGTCCGGTTGCATGCGGTTGAGTTGGATTACATCCACCCTCGCTGCACGTTGCTCCAGTGGGATTTGGCCACACAACGGATCGCGGCCTATCCGGGATCCACGGTTCCCAGTCGCCTGGCGCTGGAAAAGGCAATGAGAAGATCCGGACGCGGCGCGAATCAATTGGTCGAGGGCTATTACTCCGACTACCGACGGGGTTGGCACCGAGCGGGAGCGCCGACCGGCCATCTGGGTTGGCGGCAAACGGCGGCTCGACCAATCCAACGCTCGAAGGACGATGCGGACATCGACGAGCGAGATCCTATTTCGCGAGAAATTCCGATGGACAACCTACATGCTGCCTGGTGCCGGAGCGTCGACGGCCGCTACAGCAGCGCAGGTTGCCAGGTCGTGGTTGGACTTCCCTGTTGCCGGCAACGCGGCTCTTTGGGTGATTCGGGGCCTTGGAAATTGTTCCGCGAACGGGGCTACGCCGCGAAGCAGGAACGTTATGGCTATGCCCTTATCGGTTGCGCGAAGTTGAAATCTGTGCTGGGAATCCAAGGGGGATCGAGGCAGTAAACTGGCCCGCAATGAACGCCGAATTCCAGTCGTGGCTGGGCAGCCAAATCCAGACCCTCAAAGACCAGAACCTTTACAAGATTCCCAAGATTCTGGAATCCCCTGCAGGGGGCAGAGTTCGGATGAACGGGAAGGAGGTTGTGAACCTTTCCAGCAACAATTATCTGGGCCTGGCCAACCATCCGAAGGTTAAAGAGGCAGCGCTCGCGGCGGTTGAGAAGTGGGGCGTAGGCGCCGGAGCCGTCCGCTGGATCGGCGGAACGATGGGCGTTCATGAAGAGTTAGAGGAGCGGCTCGCGAAGTTCAAGCACACCGAAGCGGTGCTGGTTTTCACCGGTGGCTTTACCGCTAACTCGGGCTGCATACCCGCGGTTCTGACCGACAAGGACGTCGTGATCAGCGACGAACTGAATCATGCGTCGATCATCGACGGCGTCCGTTTGTCACCGGCCAAATATAAGAAATCCGAAGGGTTTGTGTATGGCCACAAGGATATGGGTCACCTCGAAGAGATTCTGAAAAATACTCAGAATTTCGGGAAACGGATGATCATCACCGACGGCGTGTTCTCGATGGACGGGGACATTGCACCGTTGCCCGCGATCGTTGAGTTGGCGGAAAAGTACAACGCCTTTGTAATGGTGGATGACGCCCACGCCAGTGGTGTTTTGGGCAAGAACGGAGCCGGGTCGACTTCACATTTCAACCTATATGGCCGGGTCGATATCCAGCTCGGAACGTTGAGTAAAGCGTTGGGGGTAATTGGCGGCTATATTGCCGGGTCGGCGGTGCTGAAGGATTGGCTGATCAACCGTGGGCGACCTTATCTTTTCTCCACCGCACATCCACCAGTTGTGGCGGCGGCGCTGATCGCGGCGCTCGATGTGATGGAGAACGATCCGGAGCCGATGCGCAAGCTCTGGGAGAACACCAAATGGTGGAAATCGGCGCTGCAGGAAGCCGGGTTCGACACGATGGGCAGCGAAACTCCGATTACCCCGGTTTACGTGGGCGACGAAGGCGCGGCGCAAACGATGGAGAAAGCGCTCTGGGATGAGGGGGTCTATGCCCTGTCGATCGTCTTCCCAACCGTGGCGCGAGGCAAGGCGCGGATTCGCACAATGCCGTCGGCGGCGCATACGCAAGAGGATTTGGAGTTTGCGTTGAAGGCGTTTAAGAAGGTTCGTGGATAGATTTGGGAACTAATCGTCCGAATTTCATCGGACAATGTTTGTAGCGATGATTACTGCAATCGCCTTTCTTGCCATTGGTCAGACGAGCATCAAGTATGGGAATCCACCTGGCCAGGGTCCGATGCTTCAGAACCCGAAATATCCGGAGGAGGCTTATCTTGGCGGGCAGTTAGAGACGGTTTATGGGTTGAAGCCGCACGCCACCGTGGTGTTGGGGCAGTACATTCAACGCACGGCTAAGCCGATCAGCGATCTCAGCGGATACCTGGACATGAATCCCCGCGATGCCATGGCCAAGCAACCGATCAAGGTGGGCTACACGGCTTACAAGGTGACCAACTCAACATTTGAAGGCAAGCCGTGCATCTTATTCGAGTCGGATGCAACTCGAAGTCGCATTCGCGAATACAAGAACACCGCCAGTTTCCGGGTGGTCGATACGACCCCGCTCCAACGGTATCGCAAGGTTTGGTTGACGCCGGAGGGCGTTCCCCTGCGGGAGTCCGGTGGATTCCGGAATTACCAAGGCACCTGGGAACTCGACGCGAAGTTCGGAAAGGACGATATCGAGATTACAACCGCCGGCCCGAAAGGAAAGAAGACGATGGTGGTCGTTCCCGCCGGGGGCTTGGAGCTGTTCGCGAATGAGTTCAAGCCGATGGTGGATGGGGAAAAGATTCTGATCCCGGAAAAGAAATACAGTCGACTCGACCCGGTATCTGGCGGAATCGTTTCGATTACAGCCAAAGTTGGGGTCAAGTGGGAAGGCACGATGTTTCTGAAGAAGTTCACGGGTCAACGAGTGGACTACTCGTTTGGTAACCGGTTCGAGGTCGCGTTCGTCACCAATGATATGGACTTGCTTCAGGTGAATCTGCCCAGCGGCGAATCGCTCATGGCGGACATCGACCCCACGGAAGGCAAGCCGGTCACCCGGCTGAAGTCGGGCGGGGGCGGTTAAAGTTTGCTGACTTTGGTCGCACTTGCGGCGGTCGTCCCCCAGGTCATCTTGGGTGGGCAGAAGCAGATCATTTACGGCTTAAAGCCGGCGCCCACAACCTTGTTGAGTTACTTCATTTGGGTCGAGGAAAAGCCAAATGAGTACGGTTCCTCCACAAACGTTTATGCCCAGAGGTTGGGATACACGGGCGCCCGCGTTCGCGAGGACATCTTTAACAGCGAACGGGTGTTTCTGTTCGAAACGGATGGCCGCACCAAAAAGGATTACAAGAAGGAGTTCGATATCGGAGTTGGAGCCAGTGAGAAGTGCTGGATCGACCCCGCCACCGGCCACATTTTGAAGCAGGTGTTCACCGTCGAAATGCCAAAAACCGGCGAGCGGATTGTGGAAGCAATTTACGGCACCAAGACGGTGGAATTGTCGATTAAGGAAAACGGAAAAGAGCGGGCTTTAACATTGTATCCAGAAGAGGGGTGTCAACCATTTTTCGACCGTTTCAAGCCAATGATTGTGGATGGCAAAACCGTTATACGTGAAAAGAAATTTGCCGTTTTAGACCCCTACAGCTTGTCGTACGTTTGGGGTTCGGCGTTGCCAGGATCGCGGTTCGACGGTCTGATCATGACGCACCGGATGCGGGGCAACCTGTTTCACCTGACCATCGCCGGTCAAAAGCAAAGGGTCTATATCACGGATAAGCAGGAGCTGGTCAAGATCGACGTCGGCGAAGATACTTACTTCCAAGTCGATGCGCTGCCCCCGAGCATGCAAATCGGGGGTGGCGGAGGTTGACGCCCTTGCTCAGATGCGTGGTTGGAGCGCTCATTGGTGGCGGTTTGGGTTTTGGATACCACCTCCTGATGACCCGTTGCGGATCCACGTGAATTAACGCTCGAGTACCGGTGGTGCCGGTGCTATTTTTGGGAGTTCTGGGGGCCGTGTTGGCCTATGCATTTTGGAGGTAGGGAACCTTAAACCTGCCAAAATAAGCTATCGATCTCTCCACTCAAAACCCGATCGCGGTTTATATCCACACTCCATTTTGTCCGAGCAAATGCGGCTATTGCGACTTCAATTCGTACGCGATGCAGGGGCCGATCGTGGAGCGGACGGTGGGCGCGATTCGTCGCGAAATCGAGCAATCTCCATGGCGCGGAATCCCGGCAAAGTCGATCTTCTTTGGTGGCGGGACCCCGACTTTTTTGACCGAAGCTCAACTGCTATCAATTTTCGAAGCGATGAAGGAAGTCCACCCGCCTATCGATGGCGCGGAGATTACGAGTGAAGCCAATCCCGGAACGGTCGACGCGGAGAAGTTTGCGGCGATGCGGACGGCTGGATTCAACCGCATCTCCATGGGAGCCCAAAGTTTCTTGGATGAGGACCTGATTCGGCTCGACCGGATCCACAAAGCGGGCGACATCGAGCGGGCGCTGACGGCGGCCCGTTCGGCAGGATTTGACAACGTGAACATCGACCTGATGTTCGCCCTACCAGGACAGTCGGTGGCAGCTTGGAAGCGCAATTTGGACCGGGCATTTGCGTTGGAGACCGATCACCTGAGCCTGTATTGCCTGACCTTGGAGCCCAACACCGCTTTTTACAAAAAGCATCTGCGGGGGGAGTTGGTGTTGCCGGAAGATGAGTTGCAGGTGGAGATGTACGACATGTGCTGCGAGCGGGCGGGTCAAGAGGGGTTCGAGCAGTACGAGATCAGCAATTTCGCACGTCCGGGAAGGGAGTGCCGTCACAACCTGGCCTATTGGGCGGGAGAGCATTATGCCGGTTATGGGCCGGGGGCAGTTGGTTTTATGCCTGCACCAGAAGGGGGTCAGTCGGTGGGGAACCGTTACACCAATTTGAAGCATCCGGAGAGGTATTCGGCGGCGGTAGAAGAGGGCCTGCCGACTTACTTTGAGTCAGAATCGATCACCCCGGAGATCCACCGGACCGAACGGATCATGCTCGGATTGCGACTTAATAAAGGCGTCGAAATTCCGGACGTGAAGCCTATGGATCGGTTGGAGTCTCGCGGTTGGATCGAGCGCGACGGCGACTGGGTTACGCTCACGAAAGCTGGTCGTCATTTCTGCTCAGAAGTTGCCCTGGAACTCATTTAACTGAAAAACGTCAACATAGAAGCCATGCTCCTGCCCGCCTTTTTCGCAATCGCTACCTTTTACATTCAGTCCGACATTCCGGGCAAGTACCTGGTCCCCGCGCCCAAACCCACCGAAGTGGTGGCCAAAGTGGACGGAGTGGAAATCAAAGCCTCCGACGTTCAGGATCTGCTCTGGCAATGGCGCGGACAGGAAGCGGTGGCGGACATGATCAGCTATCAGGTGATCAAGAATGCGGCATCGAAGGAGGCAGTTTCGGTTCCGGATGCGGAAGTTGAAAAGGCGATGGGTGAGCAGCTGGCGCAATTCACTCCCGAGATGCTGCAAGGGAAGACGGTGGACCAATATCTGCTGGAACAAGGATTCACCAAGTCCCGGCTTTGGATTCGAATCAGGACCGAATTGCTGCTGAATAAGATCGTCGCCAAGGACTTCAAACCGGCGGATTACGTAAAGATTTCCACGATCGTGGTCCGTCCCGAAAGCACCTCGACCAAGGCGTTGACTGACGCGGCGAAAAAGGCGGATCTGTTCTACGACATGTTGGGCAAAGGGGATTCATGGGAGAAGGTTTTGAACCTCTCCACGACTGATCCTCGAACGTTGGAATCGAAGGGGTTGGTGGGTTGGCGACGTATGGACGCATTTCCCGCAATCGTCCAAACAGAGTTTAAAACGTTGAAGGCAGGGCAATCGACCAAGCCGACCCAGACCTCGAATGGATTCCAGATTTTCCGCATCGAGGCCTACGGGAAGGATGCCAAGGGGAAAGACCTCGCGGAAGCGGAAGCGACCCACATCAACGCCAACAAGACGGCGGTTGCCAACAAGATCCGAGCGGCCGCAAAAATCGAAAGATATCCACAATAACGGGACCTGCGCCGGTTCGTTGGTATAATTTGAGAGTCGGCGGCACCACGGATACAGGTGGAAACGGAGGTCGGGGCACGGACGCTCCCGTCGGCTCTTCCTTTTAACCCATCATTTCTCGGGCATTTGCCATGGCCGTTTCGGTGATCTCTTCACCCGCCAGCATCCGCGCGATCTCGCCTACTCGCTGTTCGCGATTCAACGGCAATACCGAAGTCTGCACCCGTCCGCCGGACTCGTCTTTTTCAATTCGGAAATGAGCCGCTGCGGATGCCGCGATCTGAGGAAGGTGGCTTATAACCACCACTTGGTAATGCGCGGCCAATTCCGCTAACTTCCGGGCGACCATCGCGGCGGTGCGACCGCCGAGACCGGCGTCGACTTCATCGAAGATGAGGGTAGGCACTCCGGCCGATCCCGCCAATGCCGTCTTGATTCCCAACATGACGCGGGAGACTTCGCCGCCGCTCGCGATCTTGCTCAAGGGGCGGGCGGATTCGCCGGCATTCGCGCTGAAGAAGAACTCCACATTCTCCGCACCCGTTGCGTCGGGCTGCTTGACCTTGAAATTGACTTCGAAGATCGCATTCTCCATTGCGAGATCGCGGAGTTGTTGCTCGACGAGGTCGCTGAATTCGGCGGCTTTGTCGTGTCTAAGCGCTGCCAATTCAGCGCAGAGCATCGACAGATTTCGTTCGGCTTCTTCGACGCTAATCGCAAGATCGTATTCGGTGGATTCGGCATCGTCGAGGGCATCTCTTTCGGTCCGCGCTTCCTCCAGGAATTGAAGGATGGCCGCTTCGTCATCGCCGTATTTGCGTTTCAGTCTCTGAATGGCGTCAATGCGAGTGGCGACTTCATCCAGGCGGTTCGGGTCGGACTCCAATGTATCTGCGTATCCGCGGAGGGAATGGATGCCTTCCTGGAGATTGATCAGGGCCTCGCGGATCGGATTGACTGTCGGTTCCAAGGATGGATCGAGGATGGCGGCGGCTTCTAATTGTCGCAGCGACGCGCCCACCTTTTCGTCGGCGGAGCCTTCTTGGTCTTGGAGCATGGAGAGCGATCCGAAAGTGGCGGCGGCGAGCTTTTCCATGTTGCGCAGTCGGCCGATTTGGATTTCCAACTCGGAGAGTTCGCCGGGATTTGGCATCACCGCTTCGATCTCGTTTATCTGGAATTTCAGAAGGTCCAGCTTGTGTTCTCGGTCGCGGTGCCCTTGGCGAATGGCGTTCAGTTTCGAACGTAGTTCTTCGGCTTTCTTGTGAGCTTTGGCGACTTTGCTCAGCAGGTCGGAAGCGGGCTTTCCGATCCACGCATCCAAATAGCCGACGTGGGTTTCGGGATTGAGCAGGCTTTGATGATCATGCTGGCCGTGCAGGTCGACCAAGAGCGCTCCCAGCTGCTTGAGTTGGCTTACAGGTAACAGTTTGCCGCCAACGCGGCATTGGGATCGGCCTTCGGCGAAGACCTCCCGGTGGATGTATAGCGTGGATTCCTCGAGCGGGATTCCGTACTCCTGACAAGCGGCGACCAGGTTCGGGCTTTGGCTGAGGTCGAAGACGACGGAGACGGAGGCTTTTGGCGCGCCGGCCCGAACGAGTTCCGAGTCGGCCCTTTCTCCAAGGACGAGTTCAATAGCATCGATAAGAAGGGATTTTCCCGCGCCGGTTTCGCCGGTAAGGACGGTGTATCCGGGTCCCAGCGCGATCTGCGCCTTCTCGATGATAGCGATATTTTCGACGGTAAGTTCGACGATCATGAACCCTCTGCAGCCTTCAATAAAGACGTTGGATACCGACCTGGAGCCGGTAGTTTCCACGAGTAGTGTTCCATGCGATCAAGCGATCTTGCCAGGCAAAAGTATCAGGGGGTGTCGCCGCGTTCACCCATGCTTCACGAACTTGCCTTATAGAGCAATATGGACAACTTCAGGAGTCTTGACTAAAATGGGACTGGCATCGTGTCATCGCATCCTTGTGTGAGGAATGACCTAAACGCTTAAATGATTTGGCTGTACAGATTGCTTTCAATGTCGACTTGCTCAACGTATTTACTGAGTGCAAGAGCGTACTTTGCTGAATCCAGTTCACCCGTTCTCTTGTCTTCATTCTTGGTTTTCCACGTTGTGTTAGTGATTGCGGCCTTGTATGTAGCCCAGGTAGCGGGAGTTAAGCGAGCTGTATCCATCTTGCTCTCCGCGCTGCAACTCTGCTCCGTAGGTTTGATGTTTGCGACGCCCTTTTCTGCCGGGTACTTGAGAGATCTTTGTTTGTCGATTAGCGCTGCCTCGGCTGCCTTCGGTGGGTTTTGCGCCCTGACCGTCGGATTCTTGAATCCGAACGACCACGTTAGCGAGAGTAACTCAAAAGACATCTGACCCAGCTTTGGGCCCTTGCGAACCAGACTCTGGTTCGGTCATAATCCTAAGGCTGTCTGGACGGTGCCAATTGTTACGTCGGCCAGCAGAGGACCGACATGGCCAAGAAATCCGAAGCCCGAGAAATTATCCGCGTGGTGTGCACCGAAGACGGTAAGAACTATTACACCACCACCAAGAACAAGCGCAACACCACCGAGCGCTTGGAAGTGATGAAGTACAACCCGAATTTGCGCAAGCACACCTTGCACCGAGAGAAGAAGTAATGCCAAACCCCAAGCGACGATTCAGCCATCAGCGAACCGCCCTGCGCCGGACCAACTACACCGCCTCTCTGCCCGAGATCGAGCAGAACAAGCAGGTGGGCGGCGAGCCATTCAAGCTTCGCGGACACGCGACTCCGGATGGCTACTACAAGGGCCGACGGCTTCCCGGATTTAAAGACTAACTCCTAATTGAATGCCCGCCGAGACATGTTTGCTCGGCGGGTCTTTTTGTGCCAAGGTATCCTTCATCCTCCAAGCCTGCCCGGGTGGTGGAATGGTAGACACAGAGGACTTAAAATCCTTTGCCCTCACAGGCGTGCGAGTTCGACTCTCGCCCCGGGCACCACGATTTTGAACCTAAGCTGTTCGATGGAGACCCGATTCCGATGACGTGGTGGGTCATTTGACGACA
>DATFHI010000206.1:0-3754 GCA_035248525.1 Fimbriimonadaceae bacterium
TATCGCCAGCTCATACGCTCCTCTTGGCCGCCCGGACATTACGGCAGAGACTCTCACGGTTGGCCTCCGCGAATTCGTGGATTCCGCGCTCAGCCGAAGTTAACGGCCCTCAAGATTGCCTCGGCCGATTTGTCCACATCCTCTTGCATTGTCGACCAATTACAAACTGAGATGCGCATCGCGGCTTTTCCTTGCCAAGCCGTGCCGGAAAGCCAGCAAGTTCCATCTTCCTGGACCCGCCGGATAACAACGCGCGTGAACTCGTCTTTGTCAGCATCTTCCGCATCAGGACTTGGACTAAATCGGACGAGTGCCTGATTCAAGACGACCTCGTTAAGAATCTCCACTCCCGGTGCTTCCCCGAGCAGGTCCGCAAACCTTCGCGCATGCGCGCAAGTTCGCTCGATCAGGTCGCGAACACCGCTTCTGCCAAGGTATTTCAGCGCCGCCCAGACTGCGAAGCCACGGGCTCGTCTCGAGAATTCAGGAGTCCATTCGAAAGGATCGCGCTCCTTGCCTTCAGTTTGCTGAAGGTAGGATGCCTGGGCGGTAAGCGCCGATCGATGCGCTTGGGGGTGTTTGCAGAACACCAACCCAGAGTCGTATGGCACATTAAGCCACTTGTGGCCATCCGTAGCCCAAGAATCCGCTCGACCTATTCCGGACACTAGGTGCTGCAGGTCTGGACTTGCATTTGCCCACAAACCAAACGCGCCGTCGATATGCAGCCAGGCATCGAACTCTTCGGCCAAGTCTGCGATCTCGTCGATTGGATCGAAGGCACCGGTATTCACGTTTCCGGCCTGGGCACAAATCAAAATCGGCTTGCCGGCTAAGTTTGCAAGTACCTTTTTCAGTTCTGCTACTAGCATGCGGCCCTGACCATCGACCGGAACCCGGTGGACTCTTTCTCCCCCGAGACCGAGCATCTGCAAACCGGTGTGGATAGTGACGTGCGCCTCATCGCCCAACACCATTTGAATTTCTGGCGCGCCATATAGACCTTTTCGCTCCACATCCCAGCCGGCCCGGTCCAGCAGGAAGTGTCGGGCGGCGGCCAATCCAGAAAAGTTCGCCGCTTGGCACCCGGTGACGAATCCAACGGATACTCCCACAGGCAATCCAAACAGCTCCGCCAACCATGTTCCGGCCGTCTCTTCCGCAACCGAATTTGCCGGCGAGATGACGTAAAGTCCGGCATTTTGATCCCAGGTCGACGTCATCCAGTCGGCGGCAAGTGCAACCGGCAGAGTTCCACCGATTACGAACCCGAAATACCGCGGCCCTGAGGTTGCCACGATGCCAGGATCGCCGTCCTCGACCAAATTGGCCAACACTTGGTCGGCTGGTTGTCCATCCTCTGGAAGATCGCCGCCCAAAGCGCGACGCATCGATTCCACATCCACCGGCTTTCCCACCGGACGTTCGTCGAGTCCGGCCAAGTAGGAGATTGCATATTCTGCGGTCCGCCGAAGGAGGTTTTCTGACATGTGGGAAGAGACTACTCGCCGGTATCGCGCCAGTGAGAGTACAGTCCCTGGCTTATTGCGCGCGATGCCTGGTCTTCGGTCAGCCATGGTCTGTCCCGCCGCAGCCTTTCAAGTGCATTCGTCGAAATGCCACGCTTGATCTCTGGCGCAAAAATTTCGGCTTCTCCCATTACTTTCCATGCCTCGGCCAGAGCTGCTTGAATTTGCGCATCTGTTAGTCCGGGATAGAGACCTCGAAGCCGATCCGACTCAGGAATCGACCGTTCCGGTCCCCATGTCAATACGACATCCATCGCCGCAGTTAGAAGCGTAGCGCTGCTTTGAATTCCATCCACTGCCTATCATGACCGCCATATCGACGCTTCGTACAGCCAGTTGCTGGCTACGGTCTAAGGAGTCATGAACCCCAAATCTGGCGCGGAACCTAAACATCCAGGTCGAGAGAAACTTTCGCGGAGACTCGAGAATATCATCGAAGGTCCAATGGTCGCGTTGGCGTTCGTGTGGCTCTTGCTTTTAATCGTCGACTTAACTTACGGGCTGACTCCCGCGCTCCAGATGGTCAGCGATGGAATTTGGATTGCATTCGTTTTGGAGTTTGGCGTTCGTTTGGCAATTGCTCCGCAAAAGTTGAAATTCCTGGCCCGAAACTGGTTAACCGCACTGTCCTTGATTCTCCCCGCATTTCGAATCCTCCGACCCTTTCGGGCATTTCGTGCACTTCGAGGTGCGCGCGTGCTCCGGGTTGTCAGTTCCTTAAATCGTGGGATGAAGGCGCTTGGAGCCGCGATGGGCCGTCGTGGTTTCGGATATGTTCTGCTCCTCACAGTTTTAATTGCGTTTGGGGGCGCCGCCGGAATGTTTGCATTGGAGAAAGAATCGCCCGCGGGTGGATTTCAAAACTATTGGGATGCCCTATGGTGGACTGCAATGACACTGACTACGCTGGGGACATCTTATACTCCAGGGTCAGGAGAAGGCCGCGTACTGGCATTTTTGATTGCGGTATATGCGTTTAGCGTTTTCGGATACTTAGCCGCGACTCTGGCATCTTTCTTCGTCGAGCGTGATGCTGCTTCCTCAGAAACTCAAACCGCCGGCAAGAACGAACTTGAACGAATTTACAGCGAGTTGGAGCAAATTCGAAAGAGGTTGGAGGGCGCCATTTAGATTCCCAACTTGGACCACATTGCGTTGACTCTGGCCTTGACATCTTCGCTCATCGTGATCAATTTCGGATAGTCCCGACTGAATCCATTTTCGCCTGGCCACTTGTGAGTGCAGTCGAAGCCGATCTTGCCGCCAAAACCCTCTTCCAGGGAGGCATGATCCAGCTGGTCTACCGGCCCCTTACTCAGAAGGGTGTCCCTCAATGGGTCGCAGTTCGCCCCGAGTCGGAACAGGACTTCGCCCACATTTTGCACGTCGCAGTCTTCGTCAAAGACGAAAACCATTTTCGTGTAGCTCAACCCGCCGAGTCCCCAGATCGCATTCATCGCCTTATAGGCATGGCCGGGGTATTTCTTTTTGATCGACACGAACGCGATGTTATGGAAGCCCCCTTCTACCGGCAGATTCATGTCCACGATCTCCGGTACCGTGAGCTTGATCATGGGGAAGAAGATCCGCTCCACGGCCTTGCCCATCCAACCGTCTTCCATCGGTGGTTGACCCACGATGGTTGCGGGATAAACCGCCTTTCTCCTCATCGTGACTGCCGTCACATGCAATACCGGGAAGTCGTAAGCTAGGGAGTAGTAGCCAGTGTGGTCGCCGAAGGGGCCTTCGAGCCTTCTCTCCGCCGGATCCACATAACCTTCGATGACGATCTCGCAGTCGGCAGGAACCATCACGTCTACGGTTTTAGCCTTGACCATCCGGACATTCTCGCGCCTTAGAAAACCGGCGAAGAGCATTTCATCGATTCCCGGCGGCAATGGTGATATCGCGGCAAAATTGTAAGCCGGATCGCCTCCAAGGCACACGCAGACTTCCAGCTTTTGCCCGCGTTCCCCCGCTTCCTCCATCTGCCTCATCCCCGTCTTGTGCATCTGCCAATGCATTCCGCAGGTTTTCTTGTCGTAAAGCTGGACCCGGTACATCCCAACGTTGCGCTTCCCGGTATTGGGATCGTGAGTGAACACCAAGGGGAGAGTGATGAACGGTCCGCCATCTTCCGGCCAACAGGTCAGGACTGGCAGCTTGGTGAGGTCGATCTCCTCGCCTTGCATGACGACCTCTTGGCAAATTCCACTCGATACCTC
>DATFHI010000207.1:0-12206 GCA_035248525.1 Fimbriimonadaceae bacterium
TGCTTCCTCGTAACTGTCGTTCCAAGCAAGCAAGCCCTCTTTGCGCATTGCCTTGTCGCGGTAGGGGTATGGATCAGGCGGCAGTAAGGCGCCGATTTTGCCCAGGCTGAAGCCCTCCATGGCCGCTAAACAAAGCACCCCGGCGACGAGAGTTGCGACTCCAAATCCGCGACGCAGCCAGCCGATCTTGGCGTTATCCGATTCTCCGGCAAGTCGGAACCAACCCAATAGATAAGCCGCGCCCATTGCCGCCAGTGCGAACCAAATTCCCAATGCGACGGGTTTCGTGATCAAGCCCCATTGGTAAACCACGTCGATGTTGGAAAGGAACTTCACGGCGAAAGCCAGTTCAAAGAAGCCCATAAATGCCTTCACCGTATTCATCCAGACTCCGGCGCGGGGCAGTTTGCTGAGGAAGCTTGGGAACAGTGCGAGCAGAAAGAATGGGATCGCGAACGTGGTGCTGAAAACCAACATCCCCACCAGCGGCCGCCAGATGTCGCCATTCGCCGCCGAAATCAGCAGCGCTCCCACAACGGGAACCGTGCACGTGAAGCTGGTGAGTGTGAACGTAAGGCCCATTAGCACCGGGCCAATCCAGCCGCCCATCTTGGATTTGCGGTTGACCTGATTCACAAATTTGCTTGGCACCGCGATTTCGAATACACCAAAAAGAGACAACGCCAAAGCCACGAACACCAAGAACATCCCGGCATTCACCCAGGCGTTTGTGGCCAGGTCTTGGATCCCGGTTGCGCCGAAGAGTACGGTGACCAGGAGCCCAAGCCCCGTGAATGTCGAAATGATTCCAAGGCAGTAAGCCACTGCCCCGCCAATATTGGGTTTTGTCTCTTCCCCGACTTTCCGCTTCGAAAAGAAACTGACCGTCACAGGAATCATCGGAAAGACGCAGGGGAATAGAAGGGCCCCGAGTCCACCCAAAAAGCAGAACAAGAGATAGGAACCCAGGGGCATATCTTCTGGCTTGTTTGGCTGAACCGGTGCGGTAGTGGCCTTCGCATCAACCTGGGCAGGTTGGTTCGGCAACACCGTCATGGCGGCCAACCTTTCATCTCGGGCCGGACCGGGCTGTACGTCCAAGGTGGTCTTCAAGACTTGGTCGAGGCGCGGGATGTCGCACAGACCCTTTTTGCAAACCTGATAGCTGTAAACGACTTCCAGTTGTTGCTTGCCTTTGGCATCCTGGAGCACTTTGATTGGCAGGGCAAAGACGACTTCCTTCTCGAAATACTCGACCTGAAGGTTATTGAAATTCTTGTCGACCTTCGTTAACGGCTTAGGCGCAACCAAGTCGCCATTCGACTCGACTTGAGCATTTGGCTTTAACTTGACTTCGGTGGTTGTGGGAAATGTGTCGAGAGGATTGTCGCTGGTATATCGCTTGGTTCCGTATAAGTACCAAGGGTCGTCGATTGTTACTCGAACCAGAACCCGCCCTGATTCGCCGGCTCGGATATCGGTAGGTTCAACGATTGCCGACCAGTGGGCATATTCTTTGCCCTGACCCATCGCCCCGGCCACCAGCATCAATGCAAAGGCGCATATCCAAGCAATTTTCGAACTCACTCTCATTCCTTCGTCCGTACTTAATGCCCTGGTTCCCAATTGAGTTCCAGATGGGCGAAATTAGCTTAGCAATCGATCGTAGACGGCTCCAATCCTTTCCGCCATCTTGTCGATCGTGTATTCCGACCGTTGAAAGCTCTGAGCAGCTTCTCCCATTGTTCGAACGGAAGTCCTATTGTCCCTGATTTCCTCAATACGGTGAGATAAGACCCGGGCATCGCCCTGCGGAAACAGCCAACCGGTTACGCCGTCTTGGACCACCTCAGGGATACCTCCGACATTGGATGCAATAACGGCTTTGCCGAGCGCCATCGCCTCCAAAACGGAATACGGGAAGGCTTCCTGCCAAACACTGGGTACGCAGACCGCATCGACGCTCGCCATCGCGGGTCCAACATCTTCCACGAATCCATGGAATTTCACCCGGTCTGATAAATTCAACTCCTTTGCCAAGCCTTGTAGCTTTGGTTCGGATGGTCCAGTGCCATAGATATCCGCCTTGGCGGTACCCGTCAGTTGGATAGCTCGAATGAGTACATCGACGCCCTTCTCTTCCACGAGCCGACCGAAGAAACCAATCCTTACCGGGTCGGTCGGCAGAGGAGAAGAAACACTGGAGATTTCCCCGTTTGGAACACCCGCTTTGGCCACATGCAGCTTCGATTCAGGAAACCCTGATTCAACCAAAGCGCGTTTGACCGCTTCAGATACCGGAATGACGCCATCGTAGAGTCGAGAATATTGCTTCACCCGACTGGACTTCCACGGCAAGACCAAATGCCGCGTCATGACGCATTTGGTATTCGCCGACCTCGCAACACGAGCTGGGATGAAAAAGTCAGGACTGAAGTGGGTGTGGACGATGTCCGGCTTCCACTCTTGGATAACGCGTCGGTATCCGATGTACGTCCGCATGGAGTACTTGAACCGATTGGAGACCGATGCAAAGTGCTTGCTTCGAGCGGCTAAGGGCGAATGATCCGGGCAGACGACGAGGACTTCGTGGTTTCTTGCGGTGAGTCCCTGATCCAGATAATGGACGTAGCGCTCGATGCCTCCCCAGTCGTAGAGCGAACTGGCTGCCTGAAGCACCTTCATGGCATGTTTTCTATCAGCCAGCGCCGATTATTCTCGACCATGTCAGGATGCCAGTCGTGGCCCCAATCGTACACTGCCAATTCTTTCTTGCCAGGCAACGCGTCGTACACTGCGCGTACTGTCTCGGGACGGCATGCGGGGTCTTTCAAGCCCAAGGATACGTGAGCTGGCTTGTTGCAGCGGGTCGCCTGGTTGATGGTGTCGAAGTAGCTCAAGGTGTTCAGCACTCGCGCCTCTCCTAGGGGTATGGACTCCATGAAGTCCCTCACTTCCTTTAACGGATATCGGTACACCGTTTTCGTCAAGGTGTGGTTGATTCCGCTCAAAAACGGCATATCCGCGCAGACGGCCTTGACGATTGGGGAGTGGGCACCCAGCCAAATAGCGATTCCGGCTCCCTGGCTCATTCCCATCGCCCCAATTCGATCTTCGTCTACTTCGATTTGGGCTTGCAAAACCCTGAGTGCGATCGCGGCATCTTGGAACATCCTTCGAAAAATCCAAGTTTCCGGATCATCCGCCCCTTGCGCAAAGTAACCGCGCTCTACCGCGTACTTCTCCTGGTGGAAGGCTCCCAGCCCGTGGAAATTCAAGCTGAGGCTGGCAAAGCCTTGCCGAGTCCCGTATTGATTTGGCAGTAAGGATTCTCGGCCATAAGGCGGCACCCAAAGGAAAGATGGACATCGGCGCTCGCCTTCTGGATAGGCAAACCAGCCCTCGACGCGGCCAGTCATCCCGGCAAACGAGACCTCCTCGACGATAAATCCGGGAAGATCGAAGTCGTTTTTCAAGCTCCGGTGATAGTCGAGGGCGACTGTTTGAGATTCCGCTAGTGTGCGCGCCCAAATCTCGTCGAAGTCTTCGGGCAGATAAGGGCCAATCTCACTCATGCACCCACGGCGCGTTGCAGAGCTTCGACGTGTAAGCCCGTCGTCATCAGCCATGCGGTTGCGCGTTGAATCTCTTCCACCGGACCTTCAAATTCCAACTGCATCCAACCGAAGTCGACATCCACATTCGCTTTCTTGATGGTGACCTTCAGGTTGGGGAAATCCCGAGAAAGTCGCCAAATCCAAGGTTCCTGGACGCTATCTTTTCCAGCGGTGACATTGATGTCGACGGTTGTCATATCGGTGGCTGATTCTACCTCCGCCCTAATGGTCCCATCGCCTTCCCCATTTCTGTCCCCCGAGCAGGCCAACTGCAGTCCAAGAGGCAAAGGACGGGACCATGAAACTTTGCACTGTTATTGCCCTCGCATCGATCGCCTATGGAGCCAGCGCCCAAACCGTAATCGTGGACCGGCGAATGGGCGGTTTTGCGGCCAACTCCGCCTACAACCGGCTTTACAATCAGCGGAGCCAATTGACCTTCACCGGCGTTGTCACCGGAATCCAACACGTCCGGCCCATGGCAGACATGGAGACCGGCGTAACTCTTCTGGTTAAGAACGACGACGGTGGGGGGACGGCGATTGTCGAGCTGGGTCCGGATTGGTTCGTCGACCGGCAAACCGTACAAATTAAACTTAAGGACCGGGTAACCGTAACCGGTTCAAAGATCCTGCTCGACGGTCGGGGAATCATTCTTGCCAAGCTTGTTCAAAAAGGCGCCCAGGTGCTGGCCCTACGGCGACCCAGCGGCGTGCCCTATTGGGATATCGCCACCCCAATCGTTCTCGGACCTGATCCGAACGTCACCGAGATAACCGGAACCTTGGAGGAATACCAGACTTTCACCGCCAACGGTGTTCCCTACTCCGGACTTGCTCTTCGAACGGGGGGCGGCAACCTTCTAGTCGATCTCGGCCCACAGTGGTTTATCGAGCCTCAGGGTTTCACTTTTCCTTTCGGTAGCACGGTGACGATCGCTACCTCTGGTACCTACCGCATCGATCCGTATACCAACTCTGTTCCAGCCTATTGGATCCGAATGAACGGCAACATATTCCAATTCCGATCCAATAACGGCATGGGAGTTTGGCAGGGTTGGCGACCCGGCACTCCCTAATAGACCTTGCGTCCCTCCACATACAAGGAAATCGGCCTCACTTTTGCGAGGTCGATTCCTTGTTTGAAGGCATCCAAATTCAGGATCACAAAGTCAGCTCGGTGGCCAGCAGTAAGACTGCCGATCACCGATTCCATTTTCATTGCATAGGCGCCGCGACGTGTGTAGGAATCCAGCGCCTCATCCAGCGAAATGTTCTGTTCGGGCATCCAAATCTTTCCGGTGAGTATCTGGCCCGTAACCGCCGTTTTGATCCCCTCCCAAGGATTTATGGTCACCACGGGCCAATCGGAACCGAACGCCAGTTTTGCCTGATGTCCAAGCAGGCTGTTAAACACGTAACTGGATCGGCTTCGGACCGTGCCGATAACGTCCTCGCAATAGCGTCCGTCGTCCGCCTTATGGTACGGCTGCATGCTCGGAATTACCCCGAATTTGGCAAAGGACTCGTAATCCGAGGGGAGCAAATGCTGAACATGCTCGATACGAAACCGGCGACTTTGAACATTGGGGACTTGTGAGAACAGGTCGAGGACGTCGTGGTTCGCCTGATCCCCGATCGCGTGAACTATGACCTGAAGTCCTCGGCTGGCCGCCTCCTGGAAGCGGGTCGCATAGGTGCCGTCTACCGCCCCCGGCATTGGCAAGCCTCTCCAATCTGCCGGTTGCTGTGGGAGGGGCTTGGTAAAGGGTTCGTGCATATATGCCGTGCGACTGCCCAGCGAACCGTCCATATAGGCTTTCACGCCGTTCGGTTGGAACCAACCGGCGATCGGTTTAGCCTGGGCCAAAGCCTGAAATGCCAAAGGCCAGGAATCCGTTCGACTGTAGAACCCGATTCTGAACGTCGGATTCTTCTCCGCGAAGTAACGACGATAGAAAGCAATTCTAAGGGGGCTTGCGATATCGGAGGATGCGGTGACCCCAAACGAATTTGCATTTTTGACCGCTGCCTTGAATCCGCGATAAGTGTCCTCCGCGGACGGCGCCGGCGGGTTAACCAGCCCCGACGCTCGCTCCCGCAAAATTCCGGTGGGTTCCCCATCGGAGTCTCGGTCGATGACGCCTCCCGCCGGATTAGCAGGACCATTCTTATCGATATTGGCGAGCTTGAGGGCGGCGGAGTTGACCAGCACGCTGTGCCCGTCCATCCGCTCGAGCACCGCCGGACGGCCACCGGTGGCTTCGTCGATCCATTCCTTTCGGGGTTGGGGCTGACCCGGCCAACTCTCCGCGGACCAGGAGTGCCCGATCACCCACTTTCCCGCCGGCAGCTTCGCGGAGAAATCGCGAATTCGGCGGATGAAGTCCTCCTTGGTTGTGGCGCCGCGCAAGTCCAACTGGTCGATCAGTCCGGTGCCGCCCTCCATCAGGTGGGTGTGAGAATCGATCAAGCCCGGAATCACCACGCGTCGCTTGGCGTCGACGATCACGGTTTTCTTGGAGAGTTTGAGTCCGGTAATGCTGCCAAGGTAGACGACCTTCCCCGCCTTGACCGCGATGCAATCCTCTTTGCGCAGGTGTCCATCGGTCCAAATCTTCGCATTGACGACCACCAGGTCGGCCGGGGACTGGGCTTGGAAGGCGACGAGCGGAGCAAACGGCAGCATGTTTCAGTATGTGCACATAATGCCTTCTGGTGACCATCAAAAGAGGCCTTCAGAGGTTGTCCAGATCGTCGCCAAGTGGACAAGGGTAATCGCGAGCAAATGTTCCGTTTTTCTTTGCCGTAATGATTTCTTTGTGCTTGCTCCAAGGCACGAAAGTTATCGAGCCGCCTTGGCGGCCGATGATGTAGCGGGGATTGCCTGTGTTAGCGGCAACCACGGTTTTTAGATGGTTGTAATCTTGGACCAATGGCCAGTCCGGGCCACGCTTTTCCATGCAGGCTCGTTTGTTTGGGGTTTCTTCCAGGCCATCCGGAAAGAAACCAAGGTGCGAATAGTCCCAGTCTTGATTATCAGATGCCAGGTTCGCCGGTGTAATTGGACACCTTGGAATCGTATTTTTGAAATAAGGCTTGAGGCCGGGCCACCTTATGGTGTTGGGTGGGTATTCCCCACTTTCTTCGTGATAAAGCATCAATGCCACATGGTATTGATGCAAATTTGAAACGCACACCGTCTGTTTGGCCCTATCTTTGGCTCCGCCATAGACCGGAAATATCAGCGCTGCCAAAACGCAGATTATGGCGATGCAAACGATTATTTCGATTAACGATATGCCTCTAGTTGGATGCATTGTGATAACTCCAAAGTGCACTTATCCATATACAGATAAGAACGGTAGCAGCGCCTGCAAGAACGTAGGGCCTCGACGGGGCAAATACACTGTCAGCGGGCCAATACACAGTTGCGAATATTGTGATTAAGACGGTTGCAGCCAGGATCAATACAGAAATCTTGCTCACCGACAAAAGCTTTTTGTGGTCCGGGGGTCGTTTAAGAGAGCTGGCCCAACCGATCGCAACTCCGAGGAGGTTCCCATAGAGAACTGGCTTGAACCATTCGCTTCCATCCTGACTGTACAGATCAAAAGTGCCGTCCCAAATGTGCACTCCTCGAAATTCGCGGATGAGAGTCAATTGAAGAACGGCCCCGGCAATGGTGACTGCCGTCCCCGGCCAACCGAACCTTCCGCCAAAAATCCCCAAGGCAAGCGAGATCGGCCAAAGGAGAAAAATAATGCCCTTCAGGAGATACCAAGCCGCCATTCCAGAGCCGAGTGGTTGGAACCGCACGCTTGCCTCATACAGCACCTCCACGAGGTGCAATGAAGCCAGAGAGTATCCGAGGATAAACCCTACTAGCAACCCGCTTCGCGGCCACTCCTTTGCCGATGTTTGCTCGTTTCTTGGAAACGCTTGAGCGAAGCTCATCGAATCAACCCGACATTTCCTTTCTCTACGAATCGATGCTTTTTATAAAGCCTACGAACGCTACAGCGTTACAAGCCAGGCCTTGTCCCGCTTGTCGACATATTACGACAATTCTAACCAAGGTGCCAGCGCTTGAACTGTCCACTCCTCTCTTTGCTGAACCCGGACCACAGGACTCCCTTTCTCCTGCTGATTTCTGGAGCGAGCCTTGGGGATGGAGGTTAAAAGAGTTTGGCTTTCGCGGCCCCCACCCCTGGCCCCTCCCCCATATGGACATGCGATTTTGCTCAAAGCGGACGCAGCTTCGCATGCTAAAAAATCGACCACTTTTGCGAGGTCGATTCCTTGTTTGAATGACTGAAATGAAGCTGGAAGTTAAGCTGCCAACTTCAAAGTTTGGCCGGGAGCCTCGACCGCTGCAAACGAGATCGTAAGCTGCTCGGAAGCCGGTGAAGAACCACCCGTTCGGGTTGCGACCACGTAGTAGGTCGCAGCCGAGGTGCCGACTACGATGCTAGTGTCCACAAAGGTCTTGGCAACAACGGATCCGAGTTGGGTGAACGAGGTTTCCCCGTCCAGCTTGCGCCACACGACAACACTACCACTTTAATCGTCATGCACACAGATTTGGCCTCTCGAACCTACCAAACTGGACTTTCGAATGGAACCAAATGAGGCGGTTGCGCTGAAAGGAGTTTCGCTCAGGGTAAGTCAGACATTCTACTTCCCTTTTTTCTTCGCGCAGTCTGGGCAGAGCTTCCCGTGCGAGCCTCCGTGTGGTGCTCCGCATTTCGTGCAGAAATATGTCGGCGATTTTTTAGACATGACTTTTGGCCACTTCTCCTCTCACACTAATTCTGAAAATTATCGTACCAATGAGCGGCCATATCTTCAGTGACCCGTTTGAGTGTCAAAAACGATAGAACGCCCGAGAAAAAACCGTCCTCTGGCCGCATGTAACCATGGCACAAGCTCACAATCAAATCGCTATTGCTAGGCGAAACTACAAATTTAAGCATTTGCCTGTTCAAATTCCAGTAATCAAGGAATTCTAGTGCATCCCGGCGCGATGCTGATGGCAAACCGTAGGTGAACATCGATAAATGAAAAAACTGAGGACGATCCCAACCAGTGTCCTCGTCTTTGTCGCATGTTATGCATACGAAAGCACGCACTCCGTAATCGGTTGCTGGTAAATCGACTCGCAAATCCCCGTCCTTATCGACATATGGTGCAAATCCAGCATTTACCAGCGAATCTTCGAATGCTTCGAGAATAGTATGCAAGTTGACCTCTTGGTGCTTTGAAGGTTCGGAATTCCTTACGTCGTCGAATAAACGTTTATATGTAGTATGTATCCTGGATCGGAGACCGGCTCACAGCCAAACCACCGTTCACGTATACTTCCGCCTCTGCAAACTGGTCCGTGTCAAGAGAAAAGTAAGCATCCCCTTCTCCATTGGTGTAGGCTGGTTGTGTCATCCCGGAAGCAAGAGTTTGGCAAATAAACAGGGACACTCGAGTTCCAGCGCCAACTCCTTCGATATGCACCCGCACCGTTCTCTTCACGCAGCTATATTATAATTTCCATAAACACTTGTCAAGAGTTCCTGAACCAGTTTTTGCGGGATTTGCGCCTTCCGGCTTGGAATTTGCAGGAAACGCGATACTCTATTCGAAAGAAAATTTCTGGATATCGCCCCATGGACTCCACTCAGACTCCCTTTGAATTGAAGCAACACGCCGACGATCTCTACGCCAAGCAGGATTACGCCGGCGCAGCGGAGGCCTACAAGCAGTTGGCGGCCAATCAGCCGGCCAACACCACCCTGATGAAACAGCTTGGCCTCGCGCTCACCATGTCCAAACAAACGGACGAAGGAGTCGCGACCCTGAAGACAGCGGCGGCGATGCAGCCGGCAGATCCGGAAATCCGCTATGCCTACGGTTATGCGCTCGGCACCGCGGGCAAGTTCGACGAGGCCATCGAAGAGTTGGATGCGGCGCTCAATTTGCAGACCAACCACCTCCCCGCGCGGCAAGGACTGATCTTCTGTCTGCTTACCAGCGGCCAGGCCATCGCCCAGGTGAATCCGGTTTTGGGCGAGCAGCGGTTGGACCGCGCTTACAAACTGGACCCTCGGAATCCGCACGTGGCGGAGGCTCTGCTCAGTTTCCTGGTCCAGGGTGGGCAAAAGGGCAAGGTCATCAACCTGATCAAAGAGTTCGACGCGCACCTGAAGGGGCAATCGCCGCTGAAAGAGTCATTGGCCAAGTTGGAGAGCGATCCGGACTATCGCATCCATTTGAAGCAGGTTGCCATGGCCCAACAGTCCGCGGCTCCGTCGGTCGCGCCCGTTGCTCCGGGAGGGGCGCTCAAGCAAGTTCCCTGCCCAGGTTGCAAGTTGATGATCATGGATTACGCGGCGATCTGCCCGCATTGCAATATGCGCATCCGTGCGACGGGCACTTTCGCCGGTCGGGACACCGGGCCGAAGTACGAATGGCAGGAGATCGCCTACACGATCATGTCGGTGCTTGTTTGCCTTTCCGCCGCTCTCGGCGTCTTTATGACATTTTCTCTCGCCCAGAAGGGCGGGTTCAGCGACTTCAACACGATCCCGTTCATCGTTTCCTGTTTTCAACTGCTGATCGGGTTGGGTCTCCTTTTCCGACAAGAGTGGATCGGCTACATCGCGAAGATCTTCCTGTGGATCAGGGTCGCATTGAACTTGCCGTTCTTTGCCGTGTATCTGATGGCGGGACGGTGGCTGATCGCGGGCGCATCGCTGCTCGAGATCGCGATCGCCGGCTTTATGATTTATCTCATCAACTACGTGATTGGGGACTGATCTTCTTCGGTCAGGCTGCTCCAGCGGTCGACGGTGAGATAGGTGTGGACCATGGTCCGGAATTGCCCGCGTTTCCAGCGGGCATTGGGTTGCCGACCCCAAATCTCATATCCTGCTGCGGCTTGCATTTGGCCCGATGGCTCGTTGCCTTCAAAGTAACTGGAGAACAGGGTTTGCAGGCCCAAACAGTAGAAGGCGTACCAAGCGCGCAGACGGGCCGCATCCGATCCGTACCCTTTACCCCGGAAGGTCGAATCGCCGATCATACTTCCGCTCATCGCCGTCCGGTGGATGTAATCGATCTTGAATAAGTTTGAAAAGCCGATGTGCTCGCCGCTGAGGGTCTCGATTGCCCAGTTGACTTGTTCCGGACCGGAGACGCACATTGCGTCGAACCATTCTCGCTCCTTGAGTCGGCTCATCGGGTAGTCGATCGTGCCGATCCACTCGGTGTTCTCCAGATCGTTGATCCAGCGGTAGGCATTCTCAAAATGCTTGTCGAAATCCATCGGCACCAGGCGTACTTTCTTGCCTTCAATCCCACTTGCCATGGAACAGTTTAGCCTGAATTCACGTAGCAAACTTGCTCATGAATAAACGCTCGCATATACTCTTTGGCATGATTGCGACGCTTTGCTTTGCCGCGGTTGCGATGGGATCCACAATGATTCAAGCGCAGGCTAAAAAACCAACGTTCTTCATATTCCTCGTTCGCGCCGCCAACCCTCCGAAAGCCACGGAAGCGGAAATCACCGAATATCAAAATGCGCACATCGGCAATTTCAAGCGGCTCTTCCAGGAAGGCAAGTTATTGACGGCGGGCCCGATGTCCGACCCCACCCAATCCAAGCGCGGCATTGTGATCCTTTCCGTGCCCAAAAAGGAAGATATTGCGGCAGCTTTTGTGCCGGACCCGTATGTTTCCAAAGGCTTTATGAACGTCCAGGCTTTCCCGGTGAAGGTGGAGTTCGGCAAGATTAATACGGAAGGAATCGATCCTAATGGAATCGTAGAGAATCGGATTGTCATCTTCTCCAAAGGTCAGCTCATTCCAGACTCGCCGGAGCTGACCTATGCCCGCAAGCTGCACTTGGAGCACATCAAGACCGATGGCCCGGCCGTTGGTTTGGCTTTCTTCGCAAACCTGACCAATTCTCCGGACCTACGCGCCGTCGCCCTATTTAGGGGAAAAGATGATGCCGCAATCCAGGCTTGGATCGACGCGGATCCGCTTATAAAGAACGGAACGATGAAAGCCGTTAAGATGCCGCAGTTCTTAGGCAAAGGCGTTCTTGGCGATTAAGTGCATCCCATTCGGTTAGCCCCGCGTCTTCATTGTGGAAAGCATGGTTGAGACCGAAGGACTCGTTAAGCACTTTACAGATAACAAAGGGAACGTCGTCAAAGCAGTTGACGGCGTTTCTTTTTCTGCCCGGCCGGGGGAGATATTTGGATTATTAGGCTGCAACGGCGCGGGAAAGACGACCACCCTTCGCATTCTTTCGACAGTGATAAAGCCAACTGCGGGATCTGCCAGAGTTGCGGGAATCGACGTACTTGCCGAACCGGAAAAGGTCCGGGCGAACATCGGCTTCATGTCCACCTCGACCGCCCTCTACGGCCGGCTGTTGGCCAAGGAAGCCATCGAGTATTTCGGCAAGCTCTATGGCCTGCAGGGCGCAAAATTGAAAGAGCGGTTGGATTACGTCATCGACAAGTTGCAGATTGGCGAATTTGCCGATCGGCTTTGCGACAAGCTTTCGACCGGTCAAAAGCAACGG
>DATFHI010000208.1:0-5116 GCA_035248525.1 Fimbriimonadaceae bacterium
CTGCGGAACCCTGGCTGGCGCAGGAGGGATTCCCGCAAGGTGGAATCGGCCAAGCGACTTGTTGTCCTGAGCTCGCGGACGCTCGCCCTGAAGTATGTGAATCTCAACTTCCGGCTGGTTGTCCTGCGCCGTAGTGTAAATTCGACTCTTCTTCGTCGGGATCGTCGTATTGCGGTCAATGAGCTTGTCGAAGATGCCACCCTGGGTCTCCACGCCCATGCTGAGCGGGGTCACGTCCAGGAGGACGATGTTCTTGACTTCGCCGCCCAGAACACCAGCTTGGATCGCGGCGCCAATGGCAACCACTTCATCAGGGTTAACCGAACGGTTGGGCTCTTTTCCAGTGAGTTTCTTGACCAGCTCCTGGACCTGAGGCATTCGTGAGGAGCCGCCAACGAGGATGACTTCGTCGATGTTCGCGGGCTTCATCTTCGCGTCTTCCAGAGCCGTCTTGAAGGGCACTTCTACACGCTTCATCAGGTCCGCGGTCAAGTCCTCGAACTTCGCCCGGGTCAGGTTGTAATCCAGGTGCTGAGGAACGTTATCGACCGAGGTGATGTAAGGCAGGTTGATCTGCGTGCTCATCTGGCTGGAAAGCTCGATCTTGGCGCGCTCGGCCGCTTCGCGGAGCCTTTGAAGTGCCGCCTTATCCTTGCTGAGGTCGATTCCTTGATCCTTTTTGAATTCGTTGATCAACCACTCGACGATCTTGTTGTCGTAGTCATCGCCGCCGAGATGGCTGTCGCCGGCGGTAGATTTGACTTCAAATACTCCTTCACCGACGTCCAGAACGGAAACGTCGAAGGTTCCGCCGCCGAGGTCGAAGACGAGGATCGTCTCATTGGCTTTCTTATCCAAACCGTAGGCAAGCGATGCTGCCGTCGGCTCGTTGATAATTCGGAGAACTTTGAGTCCTGCGATCTCACCCGCGTCTTTGGTTGCTTTGCGCTGACTGTCGTTGAAGTATGCCGGAACCGTAATGACGGCTTGGTCTACGGTCTCGCCCAGATACGCCTCCGCATCAGTCTTCAACTTTTGCAGAATCGCCGCACTGACCTCTTCTGGAGTGAGGTCCTTCTCAAGCGCCGGAACATGAGCCGCCGCCTGATTGTTCTTGCCGGACTTAATCTTGTAGCTAACGCGCCCCGTCTCATCCTTCACTTCGGCCGTCGTGTGGCCCATGAACCGCTTGATGGAACTGATCGTGTTCTCCGGGTTCACTACCGCCTGTCGCTTGGCGGTTACACCAACCAACCGCTCGCCGTTCTGCTTAAAAGCAACCACGCTTGGCGTGGTACGACCACCTTCTGCGTTCGCGATGACGACCGGCTCACCGCCTTCCATTACTGCGACGACGGAGTTCGTCGTTCCTAAGTCAATTCCTACTGTTTTTCCCATTTTGCAATCTGTCGCTCAAGTCACTTGAGTCCTTGGGACTCATATACATGTACTAACGGAGATTTTACACGATTGGTTCCGCTCGAATGGGTCCAGTCGGATGCTTTTTCGACGAAACACCGTCCAAGAGACATGAAGAAAGCTACTCTTCCACTTCCGGAAATTGGATTGATCGCTTTGACTCGAGGACTTGGTGGCGCGGGAATTGGGCTACTAGCGGCGAGCCGGCTTCGGCCCAAGGTACGACGCAGAGTCGGTTGGCCGCTTCTTGCAATCGGCGCAATAAGCACCGTGCCACTCTTAATGGATATCTTCCGAAAGATGCGCGAGGAAGATCATTCCGGGCTGCCTGCGACCCACAAGTAAGCAAATTCCGCAGGATCCTCGGTCAGTTCGGCGCTTACCGGGGATTCCAATATCTCCATCAACCGCGATTCCAACTCTTCGGCATCGCGAATGATGCGGTCGTAACTTTCTTGGTAAAAGGGCGGCCAACGCTCGCCCGATTTCTTAATGATTGCGCGACCGGTCTTTTGCTTGGCTTTTTCGACGATGTCGCTCAACTCATACGGAGCTCCGGACGAAGACGCGTTGACGGTAAACATCAGGTTCGTTTCTCCCGGAAGGACACATAAAATGATGAGGTTCCACTTGCGCCCTTCAGGTCGCATGAGGGCGTTGAAAAGCAAGTGGGATTCTGCGTCGGTCAAATCTCGCCGGTGTCGAAATTGCACCCAATAAGTCACGTCGTCCGCGCGCCAGTGCGGGAGGCGTCCTCTCCAGATCGAGAAATTCTTCCAGGACATCGATGCTCCATTTTGGCGATTGCCGCATTCCCGGTGCAGAGTCGCCAAATTTTGCATCCGGAATGATGGGCAAATACGTCCCTATTGCCAAGACATGAAAAGGGTCGAAGCCTATGTGCGCGTGAATAAGTTGGACGAAGTAAAGCAAGCGTTGGAAGATGCGGGCATTCACGGCCTAACTTGCGAGCAAGTGCGAGGCTATGGGCGGCAGTTGGGACGCACCGACAAATACCGGGGCAGTACCTATGCCGTCAATTTGCTACCGAAGTTGAAAATCGACGTCGTCGTGAAGGATGAAGACGTCGAGACCGCGATCGAGACCATTGTTGCGGCTACTCAAACGGGGGAGATTGGCGACGGCAAAATCTTCGTAAGTGAGGTGCTCGACGCCGTACGGATTCGTACGGGCGAGCGCGGCAACGATGCGCTCAGTTAACAGGCCAGTTCCGAATCAAAAGCCCTCTTCAATTCATCCAGCTGCTTTTCGTGGATTAGGAATGCCTCATAAACCCGGCGAGTCCCTTCGCGATTGAATTGGGTTTTGATGAGCTCCAGCTTGTCGTCGACCACTGCCACCTCCACGAACCCAAGTTGTTGGGAGATCCCGAAGACTGGGCAGTAATCCCAAGGCGTGTTGAAGAACGGCTCCAGGACGATTGCGCCAACCTCACCTTTCCACAGTCTGGCTACGTCTACTCCAATGCTCCCTCCTGAAACTTCCATGCTCTGAAACATTCCGCCGAATCTGATCCCCCTTGCGACCTGCTGCACGCAGGGTGAAAAGTAGTCTGGCTCCGATCTCAGGCTTACATATGTCTCTCGCAGAGGTCGGGGGCTGGGCTGAAGCTGTACCGCGGCGTTGTAATCGGTTATGCGGTGAACGCGCTGCGAACCGGGGCGGAATCCATAGATTTCATGGGTCATGACGTCGCCAATGTAGGCACCGATAACTTCCCCGTTTCGCACGAGCGAAATCATTGTCCCGATGGCGTGAGATTGCCGTCGGATGAATGCCTTTGTGCCATCCAGAGGGTCGACCGTGAAGAATAGGTTCTCGCCGGGAATCTCGCACGGAACGCTCAGTTTGTCTTCCTCGGCGATGATTCCATAACCGGGGAAGCACTGCCGAATGGACTTGGCATAGATTTCCTGGGCGGCGCGATCGGCCGAAGTGAGAAAGTCCTTTCGATTGTCCATACCGACTTTCTCGATGACTTCGAAGGAATCGAAGTGGCGGCGAATGGCGAAAATCGCCCGTCGCACCATCTCTTTCATGATTATCCCGGCGGCATGGCCGTTTAGATTTCCGGGAAGTTCCATTCACACCTCCTCGATCGAAATTTCTTGGTTGGTAAATACACAGATGTCAGAGGCAATCTTCATTGCCCGCAAAGCTATCTCTTTGGCGTCTAATTCGGTTGATTCGACTAAAGCGCGCGCCGCGGCCAGGGCATAAGCCCCGCCCGAGCCGATGCCAGCAACGCCGTCATCCGGTTCGATCACGTTTCCGTTGCCTGCCACCATGAGCAACGACTCCTTATCGGCAACCAGCATCAACGCGTCCAGTTGGCGCAGAATTTTGTCGGTCCTCCACTCTTTGGCGAATTCAATTGCGGCTCTCTTTAGGTTGCCTGCGTAAGCTTCCAGCTTCGCCTCAAATTTGTCCTGAAGAGCCTGAGCGTCAGCGACCGATCCCGCAAAACCACAAACGACTTTGCCACCCGCCAGCCGCCGGACCTTTTTGGCCCGGTGTTTGAGTATCGTGGATTCGCCCATCGTGACCTGGCCATCCGCGGCGATTGCAGTCTTTCCATTGCGGGTAACCCCGATGACGGTAGTCGATCGAATCATCTCCCTAACCGTACCCCTGAATTTCCAGTTTAAATGGTGGCGAATTGCCTCCATATTTCCGCCAGCAACTGTGGAGCGCCGTGTCGGAAGGCTCGGCTTTCACCGTTACCATCACATCAACGCGCAAGTGGACGGGTAACAATAAGCCGTGGGAAAGCAGTTCATTGTCATTGGCAGCATCTTAGGTTTCCTAACCGTCGCGCTGGGCGCATTCGGCGCGCATGCAATACGCTCGACGATTACTGCGGAGCACTTCGCGACTTACCAGACCGCAATTCAGTACCTCGGGCTCCACACCTTTGCCGTAATCGTATCGGGTCTGCTTTGCTGGCTAAGACCGGACTTAAAAAGCCCGCGCGCGGCGGGCTGGTTATTTTTGATAGGCACCCTAACCTTCTCGGGAAGCCTGATTGCCCTGGCCTTGACCGGCGTCAAGTGGCTTGGCGCGATCACCCCGATTGGGGGAGCCTGCTTTTTGGCCGGATGGATCAGTTTGACGGTGGCGGCGGCTTCACTCCCGGAATATCGGAGTTCGTGAAGATCTCCACGGTGTTCGTCGGCTTGATGTAGTTCACATCAGCGCCAAGGGATTCCGCAATGAATCGCAGCGGCACCATCATGCGGCCATGGATATTTAGCGGGGCGACATCCAATTCGATCTCCGCACCGTTCCGCTTTGCCATGTGATCGCCGAGCCGGAGCTCGATTGTCTCATTGGCGCGACGGGCGTTCACTCGATGGAGAACGGGATTGTATTCCACGTATGCTCCAATAGCCTCGAACACCCCGCGAACGGGCACCATCATGCGTCCGGTTACGGTTTGGGGCTGGGTCCCTTGAAAGTCGACACGCTTGCCATTTACGTTCACTACTGCGCCGGGACCAACCGCAATCGCGGATGCCCAGATCATTAGGATTCCAAATAAGTATTTCTTCATTTCGCGTTATCTTTTGAGTGTGATTTTGGTGGAGTCTGATCGCTCGTCCCCTTCCCCAACGGTTACTGTCGTCACGGTATAGGTGATGTTGCTCCGACCCAGGCCGGTGTCGAGATCGATCTC
>DATFHI010000209.1:0-7224 GCA_035248525.1 Fimbriimonadaceae bacterium
ATTGAACGCCTCGATCGATTACGAAACCTACGCCTACGAGCTGTTTGAATCGGGCAACCTGCAACTCGCGGAAGCAAAAGATGGCGAGGATTGCTTCGATCTGCCACCGAACTCTCCCGACTTCGGTAAGAGAATTGCCGCCTACTACTACTGGTTCTTCCCCAACCTAATGTTCAACTTCTATCCGTGGGGGCTCTCCATCAACATCGTGAAACCCATGGGACCGAGCGTAACGCGAGTCAGCTTTGTGAGGTACGTGTGGCGCGAAGATCGTCTGGGGCAGGGCGCCGGAGCGGAATTAGATCGAGTGGAGCGAGAAGACGAACAGGTCGTGGAACTGGTGCAGAAGGGCGTCCAGTCTCGGTTCTATGACCGCGGACGCTTCTCACCCAAGCGAGAGATTGGAACTCACCAGTTCCATGTGCTGCTCAGTCAATATTTGAGTTAGTCTGGCCATGGCTCTGGCGACTGGATTGTACCTAGTACTGGAAAGACCAATCAAGGGTTTCGTACTTAAGCTCGCTCGCACTTCGTTTACTCACCATCTGATAAAATGATGCCGAGACATGAAAACAGTAGGTGCAATCCTGCTTTTGATGGTCGCGGTCCAAAGTTGGGCTCAATCGGTTACGTCCATCACAATCACTCAAGGGCACTATGCATTTGAAGGATACAGCCCTGAGGATAAGTCGTTTCTTACCATCACAGCGAATTACAACACGTCTACTCATTGGTCAGCTTATGAGTACGAAGTGAAAGCAAAATACTACGATTCAGCAAATTCATTGCTTAAAAGCAATGATTGGACGGTCGTCAGTGGTAGTGGGGGCGGGTTCATCGATGGCACAGTCGAAGTTTCTGATTGGCTGGTTGGGCCTGACCAGCCTCCAGCCAACCGGACTTACGTGCTATATCAGTACAGACTAGTAGCGAAGATTTATTTAGATTCAACAGTGGCCGCGTCGAGTAATTTTGTGCAGCTTAATCTCTCCAAACTGTGGTCAAATGGCTACAAAGAAGTTGCAAACATTCCTTCTGGGTGGTAGGATGCGCTTCAAAAGCAGAGTCGTGCACCAAAAATGGCTTTACATTTCTTTGCCGATATGTATTTTAGTTTCAACTGTTGTCTATGCCAATTCAAAAGCGAGCTACGTACCTAAGTTTGTGCGCACTTACCGCTTTAAATTTGTCGGTGAGCAAGTCAAGAATGGTCGCATTATCCAATACTTTAATTCCGATGCGAATTATATTGAAGTGGCAGAATCCGCCAAATATGAATTTGCAAACAGTAACTATTTGGTGTCCGACAAAGGCTCCCAACCAATTTTCTACCGAGGGCAAGTAAGTAAAGCGATGCTCGTGAGGGGAGTGCATTACCGAGCCGACGGAACATTTGAAAAGAAACAAAATGGAGTGGCCCTGTGGCTGTCAAAAAGTGACAGCTTTTTGGGGCGGATAATCGAAGGAATCGTCATCATGACTTCGTAAGTATCATTCCCACCGCATCATAGCAGGGTTGGGATCCGTGTTAAGCATTCTCAAAAATTCATCGCAAGAGGCTCAACTCACAATAACATACATGTACTCCTGTTTGTTCTTCCTCTTCAATAAACTAGATATCCGTTTCACCCATGACGGGCCGACGCGACTTCCCGACGATACTCTCGCTTATTCCAGGCGACTTGGGCGCCGTTCTTTCGGTTGATGATCAGGTGATCTACGAAGAACTCCAGCATCCGGCTGAAATTCACTCCGGTATGGCCAAGGTCCGTGCCCACCGCCATTTCGTACGACTTGCCCGCCCGATCCAAGGCCCGAGTCAACTGGTACGTATTGGCCGGATGCACGTTGTTGTCCGCAGACCCAAAGTAGAGCAAAATCTTGCCCTTCAGATCCTTGGCGTACTGCATCGCGCTGCCCGCCTCATACCCCGCCTTATTCTCGCCGTCCCATGGCAGGCCCATGTATCGCTCGGTATAGATGGAGTCGTAGTTGAGCCAGTCAGTCACGCTGGAGGAACAGGATGCCGCCCGGAAGGTTTCAGGATGGCGGAGCAGGCACATCACGCTCGAATATCCACCGTAGCTGGTGCCGAAGATGCCCACATTATCGGCATCGACATAGGTACGCTTCGCCAGTTCCTTAACTCCGGCCGCTTGGTCGTCCATTTCAACGATTCCAAGCTTGCCGTAGACCGCATCCTTGAACGCCTTGCCGCGGCCGCTCTGGCCACGACCCTCGATGCTTGCCACCAAGAATCCAAATTCGGTGATCGCATCGGGCAAGTCGAAGTTCTCGAAGCCTCCGCCAGATTCGGGACCAGCGTAAACGCTTACGAGTAATGGGTACTTCTTGGTGGGATCGAAGTCGCTTGGGAAATTCAGAGTCCCCCAACATTTCGACTTGCCATCCGCCGCCATAAAGGTGAACCGCTCCGCCTTCTTCAAGCCGAGTTCATTGAATTTCGTCATGTCCGGCTGGGCAAGCGCCTCGATCACATTTCCTTTTGCATCGCATAGACGAGTCGCGGCCGGAGTGTCGGAGCGCGAATAGGTGTCGGTGAAGGAGTCGCCATTGGGCGACAGGTTGACCGCGTGGTGGAACTTAGGATCGGTGAGCCGAACGTCGCCCTTTCCATCCAAGCCCACTCGGTGGAGTTGCGCCAGATAGGGATTCTCGCCGCTCCGCGCGGTGTACCAAACCGTCTTAGCCTTGGGATCCACGCGAACGATGCTGATCAAATCGAACTGGTTTTGCGTGATGGGGTTAAGCAGTTTGCCATCCAAATTGTAAAGGTAGGCATTCCGGAATCCATTTCGTTCGGACACCCAGACGAATCGCTTCGGACCAGCGGTTTCTTCATCGAGGTACTGCAACGAAGGATGGTTCTCCACCCAGCTTTGGGGCCACGATTCTTGAATCACGGTTCGGCACTTGCCCGTATCCGGATTAGCCGCGCAAAACTCCATCAAGTTCTGCTTGCGGTTCGTCCGATTGAAAAATAGCTCCTTGCCGTCGGGCGACCATCGGACGTCGTACACGTAGTGGCCGGTGTCGGCATTCGCAAACGAGGTGTCGACGGTGACTGTCTTCTTGGAATCCAGGTCGTACACGAAGAGCGTGACGACCGGGTTGGGAGCTCCCGCCTTTGGATAAGCCTCCACGTCGAGCAAATCCTGCACTTTGGCCTGATCCATCGCTAAAAAGTAATCCGGCACCTTGCTCTCGTCGAATTTGTAAAAAGCCAGCTTCTTGGAATCCGGCGAGAACCACATGGCTTCCCGCACGTTCAATTCCTCGCCATAAACCCAGCTTGCAATGCCGTATTTGGTGCGGTCCTTTTCATTGCCGTCGGTCGTAACGGCCACCTCTCCTGAGCCGGTCATGGGTGCAAGCACGACGTTCCGGTTGCGGTACATCGCCTTCCACTTGCTGTCCGCGGAATAAATCGTGTCGAACTGGCGACCCCTTGCCGGAGCCCGGCGTTGCCCTTGACGGCCGTTCGCCGCCGGTCCGGAGGTTGCTGGCAATTCCCCATCCGTAACCTTCTTCGACTTCAGATCGAGGATGAGGTTCTTGCCACTCAATGTGTAGCCGAACAGCTTTCCATCTTCGCTCCAGCGGGGGTTGGTAACGGTTCCGGGTTTGTACGAACCGTTGATTTCGTTTCGAAGGCGGACGTAGCGATCGTATCGGGGCATGGTTGGAAGTCGGTCTTGACAGAATGCGGGTTGGGCCAGCGCGGCAAATACCAGGGCAAGTCCAGCGGAGTGGATGCGGATCATGTCGTAATGTTCTACTCCGTCTCGGCATGATCCTGCCGCGCTTTGCGCATGGAAAAATTTCTTCCGAGCCAAACAAAAATCGGCGCAAGGAATAAGGCCGGGAGAAAATCGGCAGTCGGCAAGAATTTAATATCCGCCAATCCAAGCCCGATTCCCATAAGGAGAACTCCGCCGGTTCCGGAGAGTTCGGCAAGCATGGATTCATCTGAGGCCAAAAACGCCAGCTTGCGGGCGCTGAGGGTCAAAGCGCCTTGGACGACCAGCACAACCAATGCGCTGACCAAAACTCCCCAACCCATGGATGCGGCGAGGAAAATGGATGAAGCCAAGTCCATTAGCGACTTCAACGCCAGTAACTCGATCTTCTTTTCAAGCCCATCTTGCAAGCAACCCAGAATAGTCGTTGGGCCGACGCAAAACAGCACGCTGGCAGTTACTATTCCTTCGACAAATCTGCCTTCGCCACCCGTGATGGATTGAGCCCAACTTGCGAACGACTCAATTCCCTCCTGGATGCCCAAAGCCATGCCGATCGCACCGCCGAGCACAATCGCCCCCGCAACAATGATGATGTTTTTGGATTGCAGGAACAGCTTTATGCCGAGGCCGAATGCGACCAAGCCAATGCCCGCCAGTAAAAAGGACTTGTATTTCTCCGGAAGTTGGGATCCCGCCAGCGCTCCGAGAGTCGCCCCGACGGCAACAGCAACCGTATTGAGCAGCGTCCCTTTCACGCGTGCCTCTTCGCCACATGCAAAAGGATAAGACTCCAGGCGGCTTCAACGAATAAAAAGAGCATAAATTGCAGATCACCGGGCATGGCGTAGATTCCAACCAGCGCCGGAATCCAATAAGCCCAACTTACGATCTGGATAGGCCAAATTTGGCCCACAAAAGGATTGGATTGCAGCCCCGTCCGGAATCTTCCCCAGTTAAATCCCGATTTGCGCCAAAGAATCATGAAAAGAAAGTAGGGCGTGAAGAAAAACGGCGCCGCCAGGGCTTGGTCGATTGCAACCTTGGCCGCGACTATGGGCACGGAGGGCGCTTGACCCAATATCAAACCGAGTCCTTGGTACAGCAGGTCGACGACTATCCCGTTCGCCCCGAAAATCATGAAGTTGTACGCGATCTCACTCGCTCCCAAGCGCCGTGGATCTTTGGAGACAGCTTTGAACAGTTCGGGAAGGATCACGCCAGCGAATGCCGTGGCAACGAATGAGAAAAGAAGTCCGCCGGACCGCTTGATAGAACCCAGACCAGAAGCGAATTCGGCAAACTGCGGCCAGCGGTAATAAGCCAAAGCCACAAGCAGCACGCAAACCTGAATCAGGAGAAATGGCCGCAAATGGTCGCGAACCGCCCTTATGCCCGGAGCCATAGCGGATTCGCGAGTTGGAGACTTCAATCGGTTATCCGTTCTTGGCGGCAAACTGTTTCATCGCCGCCGCCAATGCCTCGCATCCTTCGAGCGGAAAGGCGTTGTAGATGCTGGCACGGCACCCGCCGACCGAACGGTGACCTTTCAAGCCGTCCAACCCGGCAGCTTCCGCTTCTTTCACGAACTGATTCGTCAGTTCGTCGCTGGGCAAGGTGAACGTCACGTTCATCGTCGATCGACAGTCGTTCTGAGCGTGACCCTTAAAGAACCCGCCCGAATTATCGACGGCGTCGTACAGCGTCTTGGCTTTGGTTTCATTAAGCTTTTGTTGGGCCGCGAGGCCGCCATTCTTTAGTAGGTACTTGTAAACCAATCCGCAAACATAGATGCTCCAACAGGGCGGAGTGTTGTACATGCTGCCGTTTTCGGCTTGGACTTTGTAGTCGAACACGGGCGGCAAACCCTCTGCGCCTTTGGCCAAAAAATCGTCGCGAATGATGACCACCGTCGCTCCGGCCGGACCCATGTTCTTCTGCGCGCCGGCATAGATCAGGGCGTATTTGGAGACGTCTACTGGCCGGCTGAGGATGTCGGAAGACATGTCGCAAACCAATGGAGTTCCAAGCGATGGGTCGGTCTTGAATTGAACGCCCTGGATGGTTTCGTTGCTGGTGAAGTGCAGATAGGCGGAATTGTCGCTTGGTTTGAGATCGGTCAGGCTCGGTACCGCTCGGTAGTTATCAGCCTTTCCATCGAACAGTACGTTTGCACTGCCGTAGATCTTCGCGGACTCCACCGCTTTTTTGCCCCAAGCGCCAGTCACTACATAATCTGCCGTGCCGCCTTCGTGTACGAAGGACATGGGCACCGTGGCGAATTGCGCGCTTGCCCCACCCTGCAGAAATAGAGTTTTGTAGTGGGCAGGAGCGCCGATTAACTTCCGAAGATCCTGCTCAGCCTCCCCGATGATTTGCTCGTAGGCCTTGGATCGGTGGCTCATCTCCATGACGCTCATTCCCGCGCCTTTGTAGTTCATCAGGTCGTCGCGAGCTTCTTCCAGCACGGGTACGGGCAAAGTGCAGGGGCCGGCGGAGAAGTTAAAAACGCGATCGTAGGGCTGATTCATAAGCAGATTTTAGCCAATTCAATTCCCGGTGCATTTCAGGCAGGGCGCACGTCTTTTAATCACCATGTCCGATCAGCCGCCCGTTCCACCTTCCGACCCCACTCCGCCACCACAGCAATTCGCCCAATATCCGCGTGGCGAGGAAGCATACGGATCTTCCGAAAAGCTTCAAAACCTTATGGAAGGTTACTTCGGCCTGAACTGGGTGTTTTTGGTCAACGTGGTCCTCGCTTTGATATCCCGGGGTCTGGGAGCGGTGGTCAGAACGCCTGAACAGGCGCTGATCATGTTTTTGGGGTTCGTCGTGGTGGTTTTTGCGGTAATCGCCGGCATGTCCTACCCCCAAAACAAAAAGATCGGAATTGGAATGGGCTGGCCGCCCGCCAATTCGATCATTGCATCTGTCCTCATGGGGCTTAACTCCGTGGTTTGCTGCGGAATCATCGGGTTCATCGTGATGCAATCCATTGCGGCGAATGAAATGAAGCGCTACGGGATAACCGGCGGCATTTTCGGCTTGAAGAAGAGCGCAATCCAAGCTAAAATCGCCGAGCTTCAAGCCATGGGTCGATAGCGTCACAATCAACGGGTGTCGATCCGTTATGAATTAATCGCCACTTGCCCCCACACCGGGGCAAGGCGAGGTCGTCTCCACACTCCTCACGGGATCGTGGAGACGCCGGCGTTTATGCCGGTCGGTACTCAAGGCACGGTTAAAACGGTTGGCAGCGAGGACTTGGAGTCGCTGGGCTACCAACTCATCCTCTCAAACACCTATCACTTGTCTTTGCGACCGGGCGCCGATCTTGTCCAGAGGCTTGGCGGACTCCACAAATTCATGTCGTGGAAGGGCGCGATCCTGACCGACTCCGGCGGATATCAGGTGATGAGCCTGGCTCACATGCGCAAAATCACCGAAGAGGGCGTATCGT
>DATFHI010000210.1:0-4267 GCA_035248525.1 Fimbriimonadaceae bacterium
TCGCGGATAGTCGGTGACCTTTTCCAGTGTTGAATGGCGATGCGGCTAGGAATCCGAAATCCGGCGCAAATGCGAAGTCCAGCGTCTGCCCAAGCGCCCGTAAGCCGGCGGTAGCGGTCTCTTGCGACGTTGATCCAGACCATCCTGCGGTTAGGCCCTGAATCCGTAAATGGTCCTCTTCATTGACCATGATGCTGAGCCTTCGATCCTGATCCAAAAGGAGTGCGCGGCCGGGCTCACTCCATTTGAAGTCAGGCGAAGCGAGGCGGCAACCCACCAGATATTCCCGTTCAGCGGCAGAAATATGCCGGTGAATGCTGAAGTCCAGTTCCGACTGCTTGACCGCTTGGAGGATGGATTTGAGTACGGCGGACAACTCATCCGGTTGGGCCGCGTTCGGAAATCTAAATCCTTTTAAATTCCGGAGATACCGGGAACGGGTGCTTAAAACGACGTCGGAGTGGGGCGCGTCTCTATCCAGCCAAGCGGGTGGGGGCATGGATCGCAACACCATGCGCTTCCATGCTTCAGCGGTCCCCCCGGTTGGCATAGCTTATTGTGCACTAGGCTGTTCCTTCATCTGGATATGCGACCGGACCATAAAAGCTGAGGCTGATGAAAGGCTCATCCGACTCTCCGATCACCTGATGCTCCAACCCCGCCGGTATAAGGATGAGTTCGCCAGGCACCAGCGTGAACTCCTGATGCTCCACCTTCACCACTCCCGAACCAGATAAGGCATACAGGAACTGGTCCGACTCCGGATGGTCCGTACCGTACTCACCGCTGGGTTCACCTTTGTTCAAAGTCATCGTCGCGACTTGGCTGCGATCGGTGGTGGCAAGGACGCGAAACGCTTTCCTGGATCCCGAAAGCTCACCTATATTCCACTTCTGCATGGCTATTAAGACGGTCGCGGCACGCAGTGCGGGTGGAAAAGGCAAAGGTATTCTTCACCCCAATATGGCTTCTGCGATTACGATGACCCCGACCGGTTTGAACGTCCCCAACGACCCCATCATTCCTTTCATCGAGGGCGACGGCACTGGACCGGATATTTGGGCGGCGAGCGTGCGGGTTTTCGATGCGGCGGTAGAGAAGTCGTTCGGCGGCACCCGCAAAGTTGTATGGAAAGAGGTTTTGGCGGGAGAAAAGGCGTTCAACCAGACCGGTAATTGGTTGCCAGAAGAAACGCTAACCGACTTTAAGCAATACCTGGTTGGAATCAAAGGTCCCCTCACCACCCCCGTTGGTGGCGGCATCCGATCCTTAAACGTCGCCCTGCGGCAAATCTTGGACCTTTACATCTGCCTTCGCCCGGTGCAGTGGTTCACCGGCGTGCCATCGCCCGTAAAGCACCCCGAGAAGGTGGATATGGTGATCTTCCGCGAAAACACTGAGGACATCTATGCCGGAATCGAGTTCCAAGCCGGAACGCCCGAGGCAGACCGCTTCCTTGGCATGTTCGCCGACGCCTTCCCGAAGGAGTACGACAAGGTGCGCTTCGGCACTTCGGATAAGACGGCGGAATTCATGAAAGCGACTTTTCAGGAAGGGGATCCAAAAGTCCAAGTGGGGATTGGAATCAAGCCGGTCAGCTATCAAGGCAGCGCCAGGTTAGTATTCGGGGCAATCGATTATGCAATTCGTAACAATCGAAAGAGCGTAACGCTGGTTCATAAGGGCAACATCATGAAGTTCACGGAAGGCGCTTTCCGCGACTGGGGATATGAAATTGCCAAGAACGTCTTTGGAGCGCAGGAAATCGACGGCGGACCGTGGTGCCGAATTCCCGAGGGCAAGCCGGGCGCCGGACTGATCATCAAGGATGCAATCGCCGATATCACGCTGCAACAGGTTCTCACTCGGCCGGAGGACTTCGACGTCATTGCCACCTTAAATTTGAATGGGGACTATCTAAGCGACGCTCTCGCTGCCCAAGTGGGCGGGATCGGAATTGCGCCGGGTGGCAACATTAACACCGTCACCGGCCACGCTATATTCGAGGCGACCCACGGTACCGCGCCAAAGTACGCGGGACTGGACAAAGTTAATCCTTGCTCGGTGATCCTCAGCGGCGAAATGATGTTCCGTCATTTGGGCTGGACGACGGTTGCGGATCGCATTTTGGCGGGTGTGGAGGGGGCAATTGCCTCCGGGCGGGTGACCTACGATTTCGCAAGGCTGATGGAGAACGCGAAGGAGATCAAGTGCTCCGAATTTGCCGACAACATCATCGCCCACATGGACGCTTGATCTGGGCAATTGAACAAAACTTGAACCATCGTGTGCCGTCTGGTCACATATGGTTATGCGCATCGCTGCCATTGTCGTTGCATTACTTGCCGGGCTGATCATCTGGGCTCAAACGGGTACGTCACCTCAACGAGCCAAATCCGCCTTCGAGCTGCTCGCCTCGTCGGAATTGAAGCAAGGCGCGATTCGACCATATGCGGAAACGCAATATCGCTATTTCCAGGTAATGGGGGATGGTTCGAAGAGGGAACTCTGGAGCGTTCTTCTGAACGAAAAGTATCTGGCCCATTGGATTAGTCCTAGCGGCATGGTTTGGGTGCAGACGGAATTCATTCCTGGTCCGGGCGGCGGAGGCCACATCTGGGCAAGAGACCGATTTGGCGATGTGAAGGGGGTTTTTCCAGCCTATGCCGGGCTACCGAGCAGGCGCATTGGCGGATCTCCGGGGGATGTGCTGCCCTTCCGGCTCAGCCAACCTGAGGTTAAAGTCGTGAATACCGCGCATTACTTAACCAGTGGGGCCGAGCAACTGCAAATCAAGCAACCGGGCGGAGAAGAAGTTCGGATAACGATCGTGCCGACCCCAGATGGCGACGTATCTGTGCTCAAGCGTCTTCAGGCGGGCCAACCCGATCTCTTTACAGACTTACTGAACAAGCCGCAAAGCTCGCCACAAGTAGAATTCCGCCGCATCGAGGGCATGCCGTTTGGGTTGTGGCAGGTTTCGGTCGAGGGACGGACTCATTGGATCCGACAAGTGCTGGCCGAATCCTATCAAGGGAGGACATTGGAGGTTAAGCGCGAGGATGAGATCGCCGATCAACCGACAAGAGTAGTCGCAACCCCGTCCGGGAAAATCCTCTGGTTCGAATTCACGAACTTTCAAAATCCGGGGATTGCCCAGTTGGAGATCTTTACCCTCACCGGTGAAAAGCTAGACACCGTCGACCTGATGAAGCTGGGTAAGTTTCCGTCGCCGCGGGAGGCAAAGCAGCAAATCATCTACGGGGATGTATTGTGGAACGGCGGCAGCGGCTTGAAGCCCGTCGACAGCCCGGAGCGATACGGCTCGGCTGACCTCGAATCGTACTTTTTCAACGATCGCACCGGTCGGAAATATCAGATCGATCTGAAGAAGGAGGGTGAGACTTACCTCGTCGACGCCAAGGCTTCCCTGAACATAAAGCAACCGGCAAATGTGGTTGAACCTAAGTTTCCTGGCGCGGCTATGATCAACAACCAAGTTGCATCCTCCCCGGACGGCAAATTCACCGCAACTGCGAAGACCTATAAGCGCGACGGCAATGTACTTACGCAATTGACGCTCACTTCGCATATCGTCGATCCAGTGGTAGGGGGAAAATCGATTCAATTGTTCAGCGTCCCAGTTGCTACCAAAGTTGAAGGCTTGAAAGTATCCGACAGCGGCCGGGTGTTCGGAGTCAGCTTCATCTCTCAACAACCGATTGGAGACAAAAAAGTCGACATGTGCTTGTTCCAGGCGTGGGAACCCACCGGTCGAAACATGAACTTTGATCTGATCCGGTTGAAATGGTTCTCGACCTTGGCGGAAGCAAAGGCGCAACTGAACATGAAAGCCTTTAAAGCTCAGCCGGAAGGGGTGCGCGGAGAACGAGAGTTCAACGGCGTTCCCATCCCCGTCTATCCCCTTGAAACACTTACATTCCCATTCCGGTCAGGCAAAATCGAGAACCTGTACATCGGCTACGTGAACGATCAAATGCCGAACATTTTCTATACAAGAAGACCGAAATCTCTACCGGGAGTCCAATAGTCAGAAGTCTCAATAGCCAAGCTCGACGGATGCCGGCTCGGCGCTTCCGTTCGCAATTTCTCGAACGAGATGGGCCAGCGATCGCCATCTGTCCTCTTCCGAAGCATCGCTGGAGCCGCCGACATGCGGAGTCATGACAACGTTTGGCAATTCCTGAAACGGAAAATTGGAGGGAAGGCAAGGTTCATCAGCCTTTGGATAATTCCACCAAACGTC
>DATFHI010000211.1:0-3066 GCA_035248525.1 Fimbriimonadaceae bacterium
AGAAATTCAGCGGTGTCTGGCTTGGATACAGTTCCATCATCGGAGATCAGATCCGGGGTGAAAGTGATATAGGCCTCGGGAGCGTTCATCTGCGGGGAGTTGAGGAAGCTTAGTACGCTGCGTAAATTCTGCTGGGCAACGGCTGTACCGATCGAGCCAGGGGAGGTTCCAATTACCGCGGAAGGTTTCCTGGCAAAAGAGTTGGCGCCCCACGGGCGGCTAGCCCAATCGATCGCATTTTTCAGTGCACCAGGGATCGCGCGGTTGTATTCGGGCGTTACGAACAAATTGGCGTCGCAACCGGCAATCGCGTCCTTCAGTGCCTTGCCTTCAGGCGGGTAGTCGCTGTCGAAATCACTACTGTAGAGGGGAAGGTTTCCGATTGGAATCTCTACAAAGTCCAATTCACTAGGAGCCAGCTTCATAAGGGCCTTGGAGAGTTTCCGGTTTATGGAAGTGGACGAGAGGCTACCGACGAAGTAGCCGACTTTGAAATTTGCCATGAAGTTTTTCCTTAAACGATTGAACTATGACGGATCGGCTATTGCGCACACAACTTTCGGGTGGACTTAGTATCACATTTCGCATTGCAACACCTAAGCAACCATAGACGGAGCCAATTTCCATTCAAGTAAAGTCCAATTTAAGATGAGCGATTCCAAAATCAAGGGACCGGGAACGGTTCGACTTCACCGAGTGTTTGCCGCCTCTCCCGAAAGGATATACCGGGCAATCCTGGACCCGGCCGCGAACTGTAAGTGGCTCCCACCCTATGGGTTCACTTGCACCGTGCATGAGATGGATGTTAAGGTCGGCGGCCTTTACAAGATGTCGTTCACGAACTTCACCACGGGGAACAGCCACTCCTTCGGGGGCAAGTATTTGAAATTGGAGCCTAATCGCCGCATCGAGTTGACCGACGAATTCGCCGACCCGAATTTGCCCGGAACGATGACAACTTCCTATGAGCTGAAGGAAGTTTCGGTAGGCACTGAGGTCAGCATCGTGCAAGACGGTATTCCAGAATTGATTCCCACCGAAGCTTGCTATCTGGGTTGGCAGCAGTCGCTCGAACAACTTGCCAAGCTTGTGGAGCCCGAAATTCCGGATATGTAGGACCTTGTGGGAGTCCAAAGGCCCGAGGGTGTTGGCGAACCCGGATTCCTTTCCTATCATGCGAATGATTCGGAGGATTCAATATGACCACCATCGGGGATGTTCTCGCCATCGTTGCCGTTCTTGCCGGCATTTGTCTTTCCGCCTGGGCGCTTATTTTGGCCGTTGCCCTGATCTTTCCGCGTAAGGCCGACCAAGCCCGAAACAAATTGGTTCATCACCCGTGGGCGTCGTTCTTCATCGGTATGGTCTTGTGGAGCATCGTCGGGCTGTTTGGAGCGATCCTCATCGCCCAACCCTTCCCCCCGGCCAAGCTTCTCGGATGGACGATCGTGATGGCGCTGCTGTCGGTCGCTTCGGTCGGTAGCGCCGGTCTTGCCGGCTTGGCTGCCCAGCGGTTGCGTCATCTGGCTCCCGACCAAACCGCTTATGTGAACTTGTCCCGCAGCGCGGCTTATATCGTCCTTGCCGGCCTTGTTCCGGTTTTGGGTTGGTTTCTGATCGTGCCGTTCCTGATTTTTGCTTCCACGGGAGCTGGGGTTACGGCCTTGGTCACTCGCGAGGAAGTCACCATGGAAGCTCCCGGATTCATGCCATGAAGTTGAGCCGCCGGGAAGCGATCCAGCTTGGACTGGTCGGTACCGCTTTGACTGGCTGCGCGCCGATCGCTCGGCAATTCGCCAGTGAGATGCCCGAGAATGTCGAGCTTCCCACAAAGGCGGAGCCCGTCCATCGCTGGGTGAATCGGTTGAGCTACGGCCCGACTCCCGGAGAGATCAGCCGGGTGGCGGCGATGGGATTCGCCGCTTACCTGAATGAGCAGTTGAATCCATCGGAAGACGAGCCGGCGCAGTTGACAATGCAGCTCCACCGTTTAGATGCATTCCGCATGGACTCACATGAAATGCAGGAGCTGCCCTTGGAACTCGTTCTCTCCCAGCTTCAGCAAGGAACAATGCTGCGAGCGGTGTACAGCCCCCACCAACTTCGCGAGCGGATGGTGGAGTTTTGTAGCGACCACTTCAACATCTACGGTCGCAAAGGCAATGCCGCCTTTCGTAAGGGAAGGGATGATCTCGATGTCATTCGCAAGCATGCCTTGGGCAAATTCCCCGACCTCATTCGGGCATCTGCGCATAGTCCGGCGATGCTGGGTTTTTTGGACAATCACGTCAATGTCCGCGGCGTGGCCAACGAGAACTATGCCCGAGAGCTGATGGAACTGCATACGCTTGGCGTCCATGGGGGCTACACCCAGCAGGATGTCCAAGAGGTCGCGCGTTGCTTCACTGGTTGGGGATTGGAGGACCGCTTCCTTCGACCAAAGGGCAAATTCAGATTCGATCCAGATCGGCACGACGATGGGGCAAAGAACGTGCTTGGCCACCGAATCGGACCTGATGGCGGGCAAAGCGACGGAGAAGCAGTGATCGACATCTTGGCGAACCATCCGAGCACAGCGAAATTCATCTGCACCAAGCTTTGTCGTTACTTCCTAGGGGAGGCAAAGAGGGAGGTTTTGGACGCGGCCATTGCGGAATTCCAAGGCACCCAGGGCGACATCAAGCTTGTTCTTCAAAAGATCCTAACCGAAGAGACTTTGGCGCACTCACGACCTGTTCAAAAGCGTCCGTATGACTTCATCGTTTCCTCCATCCGGGCGGTACATGCCCAGACCGATGGCGCCAAACCCCTCCAAAGCCACTTGGAAAAGATGGGGATGCCGCTTTTCCAATGGCCCATGCCGGATGGATATCCCGTTAAGGTGGAGGCATGGACCGGCACTCTTCTTGCCAGGTGGAATTTCGTCGCGGACTTGGTACGCAATGGAATCGGAGGAACCGTCGTCGACCTCGAGGAGCTGAAGAAGCGTTGCGGCTGCCGGCCGGTGGAGCTCGTACTAGGCTCCAAAATGCAGGCTGACCGAGTCGTTCCCTCGCTGACTAAATT
>DATFHI010000212.1:0-3589 GCA_035248525.1 Fimbriimonadaceae bacterium
TGCCCGCCGGTTCATCCATCGACGTGGGAGGCGCTTCGGTTCGAATCGCACTGCGCCTCTCGAATCGTGCATAAGCGGCAATCGCCGCCAGGCAAAAAACGGTCATGGTGGAAGCGGTGCGACCCGGCAACCATTCGATCATCCGAAACTGCAGCGGCGCGATCCCCCGCAATTCAACACATAGGAATCCAAACGCGGCGACTGCGGGCAGCCAATACCGAACCTTGAAACCATGGCGAAAGAGCCCGAAAAACCCGATGAGGAGGGCGATATAGGCAAAGTACGTTGAAGCGCGGACAAGCCATTCCGCATGCCAAAGGGCGAAGATAACGGTAGATGCAATCGCAATCGGAGCGCTATCCGTGATCTCTCGAACCGCCCAAGCGAGCAGAATCACGCAGGCGCAGCAAAGCAATGCGTTGGTTAATCCGTATCCTGCCGCTTGATTTCTGTAAAGCGCATTGTCAAGCTGAAAAGTCAGCGTGGAGATGGGACGATAGAAGTGGTTGCCGAGGGGCCAGTCATGTGTAAACCAACGCCACGGATCGCCTTCGGCGCGAATCTGCTTCAGAAGAAATGCAGTATCCGTGTCCTGCAGAAGAGCGGAAGAGCTATTTCGGAGTGAAAGGATCGGTATGCAACTTAAAACGGCGGCAATCCACACCCACGCCCACCGTTTCATGGGCTGAATTATGACCGCTTATAGATGCGGGTCCTGGAGTGGGCTGAAACGCTTGCAAGCGAAGAAGAGTAATCTTAGGCAGACCATGAAACGACTACCGCTTCTGATGATCGTCGCCTTGGCGGGCGCTTCGATGGCTGGCCAATCGCCGGTCGAAAGCTTTGCCAATAAGCCAATGCCGAAGTTTCAATTGGTTGATACCCACGGCGCCAAACTCTCCAATGCTTCCCTGAAGGGCAAGGTCTATCTGATGGACTTCTGGGCTACTTGGTGCGGACCTTGCAAGGCAGCAATGCCAACTATGCAGCGGCTCCATAACAAGTATAAAGCCAAGGGATTTATGGTGATCGGAACGAACATCCTCGAGCAGGCTGGAGACAAGCCCTCCGTCGCCGCAAAGTTCCAAAAAGCCGCCAAACTGACCTACGTGTTCGCCAAAAACACTCCCGCGGCGGAGAATTTGGCCGACCGATTGCAGATTCAAGGCATTCCCACCTTCCTGTTGGTAGACAAGAAGGGAATCGTACGCAAAGTGCAGGTCGGATTCAATCCCGCCCACGAAGCTGAACTCGCCAAGCAGATCGAAGCCTTACTGAAGTAATTCAGCCACGGGCCGGAGTAATGACCACCCCTCCGGCCTGAGGCTTAATCTGCGCCCAATCGCCCGAACGCGCAAGGACTTGCGCTTGGGCGACCTTTCCTTTTCCAATTGGTATCCAGATCGGCTTATCTTTCAAGTAAGCCGGGATCGCTAGCGTAATTTTCGGCATTTCTTGAGTCGCGCGAAGCAGTGCATCCGGATAGTCCTTCGCTTCTTGCGAACCCATGATGAGCATGGATCTCGTCACCACACTGGGCGGAAATATGGTGTCCGCGTACAGCACGAGTCCCATATAAGCATCCATCCCAGGCTTGCCCTTGTCAGCCAATTGGGCAACGCTCGGGGCAGTTGTAGCGGTCCGCACAACCAGCGGGTCGACGTTGACTTTGACCCAGTTATCCAACTGGGTTAGATTGGCCCCCATGGCGTCGTCAGGTCCGATGAGATTCTTCTTGTACTGATCCCGAAGAATTCGCATAAAGAACTTCTCGCCCAGATAGCCGTTAGCCCAAAACTCCGGCGAGGTGTATCCGCCTACCGCTGGCAGCACGGCGTGCCCGTACTCATGAGCAACTTCCCGCGCCATTTCAATCGGCTTGGTGAAACTGCGGATGTCATAGATGTAGATCGTACTAACGGTCGTGACCGAGTTATCCGGGAGTACATCCTGGCCCTGCATATACTCGCCGCCTGCTTCTCCGCCAAATGCCAGGTAGAAATCGATGATTCCCTTATTGACCGATTCCTTGTGGCCGATTCGGTATTTGTTAAAGGCCACGTCCCACATGCGGATTGCTTGTCGTGCAACCAGAACCGTGTAGTCGTATCCGGTTTTTTTAACCTGGGAGAAAACTCGAAAGCGCAGCCGTCCTTGGGGCTCGCCGGTGTCCGGATCTTTGGGAGCATCCAAGTCGGGTCCAAATGAGCTTGCGATCCAATCGAACTGCCATTGCTGCGGGGGATCCCCGAACAGTTTGGGTGAGAACTTGGGTGGCTCCAAGGCAATATCTCGAATGTAGATGGACAGCCTCGGAGGCTTCCCATTGGGTTCCTGGAGTTGCATCCACCGGGCAACCGGTTCTTGGGTGGCAATTGCCGCCGCGGCCAACAAGCTCAGCATATGTTAGTGACCCAAATGCTCCAAATATCGTTCGACGTCGATTGTCGCCATACAACCCGAGCCGGCGGCGGTTACCGCCTGCCGGTACACGCTATCGGCGACATCTCCTGCCGCAAATACTCCGGCGATATTGGTTTTCGTGCTGCCCGGCAGGGTTCGAATGTAGCCAACGTCGTCCATGTCGATCATGCCTTTCACTAGGTCGCTATTGGGCTTGTGGCCAATGGCTACGAACACGCCATCGATTGGCATCGCGCTCCGCTCGTCGGTTGCGAGGTTATGCAAGCGAACGTTCCGGACCTTCTTGAACGGCTCCATGTCCCCTTCGATGTTCTCGATGACCGTGTTCCAAATGATTTCTATCTTGGGATTGGCCATGACCCGGTCCTGCATGATCTTGCTCGCCCGAAATTCATCGCGTCGGTGAACGATATAGACCTTGCTGCAGTGGCGGGTGAGGTAGTTTGCCTCCTCCATCGCCGTGTCGCCCCCGCCAACGACGATGACTTCCTTCCCCCGGAAGAAAAATCCGTCGCAGGTTGCACAGGCGCTCACTCCAAAGCCACTGAATATCATCTCGCTCGGCAAACCGATCCATTTGGCGCTGGCGCCCGTTGCGATGATCACGGATTGCGATTCATGAACGTCGTCGCCTACATAAACCTTGAAGGGATGAGATGTCAAGTCGAGGCGGGTGACCTCCTGGTGCTCAACTCTGGCTCCGAATCGCTCTGCTTGGCGTTTAAACAGGTCCATCATCTCCGGCCCCATGATTCCGTCTGGGTACCCGGGATAGTTCTCGACGTCGGTAGTGATCATGAGTTGGCCTCCGGGTTGGAGGCCGGCAAAAACCAACGGCCGTAAATCGGCTCGCGCTGAGTAGAGGGCCGCTGTATAGCCGGCCGGCCCTGAGCCGACGATAATCACATTTTCAGGCATTGTTTTGAGGTTGCTTGCAAGCTCAGATTACCTTTGCCGCGGACCCGAGAATAGGCGTTTTGCCGGGCAGCAATTGCGCATCTTTTCGGCCCTGGGGGACGTCCATTAGATCGGAACTATGTCCGAGTCGAATAGCCCGGAACCCGTGGACGTGTATGCCGTCATCCTGACGATGGTGGACACGATGGCCGCAATTGCCTGGTCAAAGCTTGGGCTCCAACCGGATCTGTCAACGGGGCAAATTGCG
>DATFHI010000213.1:0-2829 GCA_035248525.1 Fimbriimonadaceae bacterium
GTTTCGTATACCTGTGGCGTCATTTTGATCGCCAGCAATCCGACGGCCAGAGCGGTCGCGATGATGCCAATCACCCACCAACGCTGGCGGCGCAGGATCACCATAAAGTCGCGAAGTGTTAATGGGCGCGGAGTTATTTCCATAAAATTTGCTGTTTATCTGTTTATTTTCGGCTGAACTGCGCGAAAACTCTCAAGGGAAATCTTACCATGGGCAACTTGACTGCAAAAACGAACAAGGGCGGACTCGCGGCAGGGATTGATCCCAGTTCGCGTTTTTCCATAACAAGCAAGCAATCTCTGTGCCAATGTGTAGGCAGCGGCTACCTTGGGGCCCTCGGCCGCAGCGTCTTATTCAATGGGACGCCACCTTAGCCATTACGGTTCTCATTTAGGCAGAGCGATCTTTGTTAAAATTGCCGCTAGTTGCGCGATGGTCGTATCCGTCGAGTACTTCTGCGCAAACGCTTCTCGCGCCCGCACCCCCATATTACGGCATCGCTCTCGATCGTTAGCTAAGGTTTCAAAGGCCTCCACCAAACCATCGCGGTCCCCCGGCGCGACCACAATTCCGCAATCATTTTCTTGAATTGTGTAAGCCAGTTCCGATTCCTTTCCCGCCACTGCAACCGTGGCTTTGCCGGATGCCATGATCGAATAGAACTTGCTTGGCACACAGGTCCCTTCGATCCCTTCCTCCATCGTCACAAACGCCACATCCGTTTCCGAGAGCAACGCCTGATACTCCTTCAAGTCCAGGGGATCGCTGATAGACACATTGGGAAAATCTTCCGTTGCCAACCTCGATTCGATGTGCTCTCTCTTGGCACCCTTCCCCACAATCCTAATGGAGAATCGATTGCATTCCAGTTGCTTTGCCGCATCGAGCAAAGTATCGAAGTCGTGGTATCTACCCAGGTTTCCGGAATACACAATGGTTAACTCGCCATCGGACCCCGCGGCCGGTTCAAATGCACTTGTCGGCGCTCCGACGGGAACGAATTTAACACGGTTGGGATCGACGCCGTACTCCCGCTCGATCAAAGCTTTCATACAACGGCCAATTGCAATAACCACGTTGCTGTCGTTTAGCCACTTGCGCTGCGCCCGCCGAAGCATTTGGGTTGGTCTGGATTTCGCATTGACCGCTCCAATCCGGGTCGCCCGATCCGGTTCCAAATCATAAATGAGATAAGCGTAAGGCGTGCCGCGGCGATGCTTGGCCAACCGAGCCGCCATCGGCATAAAAGGGGGCGCGGTAGTCGTCAAGATGACGTCGTATGGTCTTGACTTCAGTATCTTCGATCCAATCGCGCTGACCAATTTCAGGTTGCCCAGCGTTCGCTTGAGGACTCCTTGCCGGTTCCAATTCGGAAAGCTGCCTCGCCAAATCCGCACACCATTCCAATTCGTTTGAGCTTCAAGAATTTCGCCCGAGAGGTATCCCCGGCGGCCGGTCAGAACGTCGACCTGAAAGCCGTGCTCATCGGCAAGCTTTCGGGCGATTTCGCTGACGACCTTCCCGGTACCGGATGCCGAATCCGGATAGAAAAACTCCGTGAGAATGCAAAGGCGGATGGATTTGTTACCTGCGCTCAAAGATGCGCCCCTCGACTTTGCATTTCTCTCTCATAATGGCTCAAATCGCCGCCCGCTACAGGCATAGGTAATCTCACAACGCTGCATGGATGACTTCGCCCTCGACCGCCCCGAACTAACCGGCACTCTGATATCGATGGAGTTCGGCCAGGGGGGCCGCATTGGCCAGATGTGGGTCGCCAACCCAAATCTTCCCGACGAGAACGAGGAGTTTCAATTCGTCCTGTCACCCATCAATATGGGCGACGAGATTGCCGAAGACTACTATCCCGGCACAATTCTGCTTGGAGTTCGTAACCATCCCAACGATCCCTGGATCGTCTCCCGGAACTCCACCGCCCGCCAAATCGAAGAAGAGGAAGATCCCGGCAAGGTCACTTTCGCTTACGAGTTTGCATTTCTCGACGACATCGAGGCAATTGGTAAGTTCTACGAGCGACCCGGCACCGTTCCCCAGATCTGTTGGGATCTGACCATCATCAACCGCAGCCGCACCTCGCTCGAAATCGGCGAACTGGGCTTTCCCTTTGCCTTGAACAACCTGTATGAGGGTTATCCGGGAACAGACTCCGGTCTGGGCGAGATGTTCAAGGACCGGGTGTACGTCCACAAGTACGTCGGCGGAGCAGGCAGTTATCTATTCGCCCAACGCCTCAACGCCGAAGCTCCCGGGCTCCTCATCTTCCCCGGCGATGACACACGCTGGGAGTTCTACAACCATGTCCCCGCTTCGCTCAATACGCCGTTTCGGTGGGAAGGCATTCCGGTGGTTTATATCCATAGCCGAGCCGCGATCGAGCGCGAAGAATGGCCGGAATGGTTCAACGAACACACCTCCTTAATCTTGGAACCGGGTGAGTCCCGCACGTTTCAAACCCGGTTCGTCCCAACGGAACGGGACAGATTCGACAGTGTTAACCCCGTGCTTGCCGCGTGTGGCCAACCCGCCATTCGGCTCCTTCCGGGTGCCGTCGCCCCAACCGATGTAGGCATTGCCCTTGAAGTCAACGGCGCCACACCCACGCGCTTCTTTTCGGATGGTCAAGCCGAGCTTGAAACGGATTCGGACGAGGAAGGGGGCTTCTGCTTCATTCGTCCAGAGAAAGCCGGACTAACCGTCCTCAGTCTGGAGGACACCAAGGGCCGGGAAACCAATGCGCATCTGCTCTTTATCGAACCGATCGAGCGGCTGATAAAGGCCCGCGCCAAGTGGATTATCGAAAAGCAGATT
>DATFHI010000214.1:0-4921 GCA_035248525.1 Fimbriimonadaceae bacterium
TGCGCTCTTCGTAGTCGCAGACCAGGGGAAGAAAGTCGATGCCCTCCCGAGCATTTTCTGACATCGTTGCGACGCCCAGTAAAACCGTTTCGCCCATGCCGAGCAAAACTGCCCCGCCGGCCTGTTTGGCGACGCGGCCAGATTCGAGCGAGAGGGTCTTTCCCCCAACCTCGAATTCGTGTGAATGAATCATGTATTAGCCTCCGTATCTTCGGTCGGCTGTCAGGCTCTCCCTAAATCCTTGGGAAGGGGTTCAGCTTGCTGGATTTCCCAACATCCACGCCCTACGCCCGACGCCTTTCGCGTTTCGGATGTAAGGGTGAGTTGCTGGATGCCAGTGCCCCACGCCACGCCCGACGCCGTTACCGGGGCCTAACTTCGCGGATGCCGAGCTTTTGGATGAGCGCGCGGTATCGGGTGATATCCTTCGCTCGCAGATAAGCTTCGAGTCGTCGGCGCTTGCCAACCAAGATCATCAAACCGCGCAGGGAGTGAAAATCCTTTTTGTTCTTTTGCAGATGCTCCGTAATTTGCTGAATCCGGGCATGCATGATTGCAATCTGCACTTCGGCAGATCCCGTATCGCCCTCGGTCCTCGCGTTGCTTGCGATCGCCTGACTCTTGATGTTCTTATCCAGCGGCATTCGTGTTCGTTAAGTCTCCGTGTCTTGTGCGAAGGGGAATTGGCGTCGGCCGCTCAGTGCAGCGTCCCGAAGGGCGCTCCAGTCAACGGCAAACAAGCCGTCCCACTTCGAACAGAACACTATACCTGAAAGAGATCGCGGGACTGCAGGAATCAGGACCGCCCCCGCCCAAAAGTGTGTATCGGCAAAGGGGCCATATTCGCCCTATAGGACCTATCCGTCCTGTTCGCGCCCACACCCCAACCCCAATTTTGGTGGAGATGATGGGATTCGAACCCACGACCTCTGCAGTGCGATGCTCGCTCTGGCCAGCGATGGCGCATAATCGCAGGTTCACCACTGAAGGTGTCAGGTTCAATGTGAGACCTCTGCAGTTGCATTTCGAATCGCTCCCGTTGCAAGCACGACTAAGATCAAGTGTGCTTGCCGAAATTCTCGGTTTTCTCCCGCTGCTGTGGACAAGGCCTTTCAACTCTCTTGTACGTGCGAATCGGGAATGCCTCTCCTGAGCACGATTTACGTGGTTGTCCTCTGAAAGTTACTTGCAGCCTCAGCAAGAAATAGCAACACGCGATTCTGACGCTTCCGGTGTTGCACGCCATCAATCCAGCGCAGGGCGTCGGGCAAGCGCACCGACAGCAACGCAATAAGAAGAATGCCTAGCGAACGATCGTCGAGGTCCTCATCTTGCATGGTCTGCTTGAGGCGATCTTTGACAAGACGAGATTGTCTTAGTTGAACTCCGTATGTCGAATCGGAGGCAACTAGACTAAACATGCCAAGAGATGCGCTACGAGGCAGAGAGTCGAATTCTTCCGCCCATTCCTGGGGTGAAACCTCAATTCGGTCCAGCTCCTGCTGAACAGATGCAAAGTCTAGACAGACCTGGTTGAGTTTACGCTTGCTCATTACTCCCCGGAACACACAGCATTGTAGAGCTGAAGGCAGCTCTTCGTGCCCTGCTCATTGTGGCGGGACATGTGTTGACATAGGTTCCACAGGGCTTGGCAGGAGTTTCCCTTTAGCCGAGTACAAAGTTTGTAGCAAGCCTGCCGGACTCCGCCTTGACTCTTTCCAGGAAATGCCCCATCACAACCTGCCCTACATGCAGCCTTAGTAAGCGGGTCATCGATACAAGCTGTCATTGTTGACAGCACCAGCGGCGAAGTAAATCTAGCTCCTAAGCGGTTCCCGATTTGGAATTCAGGTCGGGCGCATGTCAAGATGTCGCATCCCCCGGTTCGAGGGTGGTTAGGAAGATATGAATGTCCTCCTGACAAGGTGGTAGCGTATTCAGTGCTTTGCTCAGCCTGCCACGGTGACCAGCCGTATTTCTTGGGAAGCATCCCATCAGGTTCAACATACGTTGTCGGATTATTCATTGCGTAGGCGTACGGATGTTCGCCAGCCAAAACTTCGGCAAGCCGAGCTTCCGTTAGGAACCGTCCCAATCCAGCCATATAGGGTCTTCTGCCAGGGACGTGCGTCGGGAACGGCACCCAATGGCTGGGGACGTGAGGCGAAGCACTTGGATTTGGAATGCCGTGCGGAGTTGAACTTTGCACTGTCGGGCCTATCATTGCTGCAATAGCCGCTTGTTGCCTCGCTCTGTTTGCTTCATTAATCTTCATTGCTTTCTCCAAGGGCCTCGTAAACCTCTCGCTTGCTTCCTTGTTCATCTTGTCTAGTTCCTTCATTTGGTTAAGGTTCCAAATGCTATACGGTGTCGAGATCTTCCAGGGGCCAATGATCGAACCGTCATTTAGTTCAAAAGACAAACTCGCGCCGCTGATCCGTTCGCAAGAAAGGGACCACATGCTGTCATCGGGGATGTCATGAAGCGCCATCACCCGTCCAACCTGGCACTTCACCCTTGGCATGGCTCCCGGAATCCAGTGCGGCCACTTGTCGAAGTCCGGCTCATCGGTCGGAGGAACTACCAACTCCCTGTCGTAATCCAGCTGATCTCCTGTGAATTCGAAAGCAAGGTCCAAGCACTTGTCAATGGCGCTGCAAACAGCCTCTTTGCTCTCAACGCCAAACTCGAAGACGGCCTCTGACATGCCCGTTGCGAGTCGATAGACTTCGGGCTCGTTTTGCTTCAGTTTCGTCAGGACGTCGTCGAATCTGAGGAGGGACGAGCGGTTGCCTCGCTCCCGCTCAACGATCTGCTCGGCGAACATCAGGGCTCCAAACACCGCCTCGCGTTTCGAGGGCGGAGAGAACCCGGAGTCGAGAAGCCTGGCCATGTTGTTCATCGCGATGGTTTGATCTCCATCAATAGGGTCCATGTCGAAACCCTTGTGCCGAAGAAGCTCATTCACCTTCAGATCAAGTACATACGACTGGATGAAGTTGAGCTGGTTTATCCGCGCGGGGTCGGAAATGTCTGCAAATGTTCGCTCGTCCTCGCATTGATCCACATACTGCACCCAGGCATGACCAACTTCGTGGGCAAAAATGGTCTCGTGAAGGGTAGCAGCATCAAGGAACAGCAACAAGCCACGTGGATCAGAGGTGTGAATTGAGTTGTGTCGCGGAGCGGCGTCCTTGCGATATCCAGGCATCGTGTCGAGCGGCACGAAGACCTTCGTCGTGCAACGGTCCACCTTGCCGATGAAGTCCATGAGCCGATTGGACAGGTTTATAGGTTCGATGACGGGATACAGGTCCTCAGGCAGTCCCTTTTCGCCATTGTTCCACCGGTGAGCTGTGTTCACATTGGGCAAATACACGTGGGACTGCACCCGGAAGCGCAGGCCAAACTGATTCTCGAGTTCCTGACCAACCGTTGGCAGACCGATTCTGGCGGCTTCCAAGTTGTTACGCTCCGCTCGGCAAGCGAGCTCAATAGCGAGTTCTGGGTCGTCGATCCGGCAGAACTCACATGATACCATCTGGGTATGCCAGGGGATGGGCGCACCACCGGTTGCTCGGCCGTCCCCTCTTTCAAAAGGGCTGAGGGACATGATGAGAATCTACAGCGAATCCGGTGCGCAGAGTGCCTAAAAGGAAAATTCTTCTGACGAGTGTTGAGAATCGCTTAGGAACCATTTGTAGGAACCATTTTAGGTTCTTTTGAATCTGGTGGAGATGATGGGATTCGAACCCACGACCTCTGCAGTGCGATTGCAGCGCTCTCCCAGCTGAGCTACATCCCCAAATAATCACGCCCGGAGCTGAGATCGGGCAGATAAAAGATACCCCGCCCGATTACCGCGCGATGGCCGTCTCGAACGCCTTCACCCTACCAACCAGCGGCAGGGTGATTTTCGTATCGGCAAGCTGGACCGATAGCCGCGTTCCCGGCTTGGGCCACAAGGTGAAATCCCGGTCGCTCGATAGAATCATAAGCCCGATCTTCTTGCCCGCGGGAATGATCTGATCGTCTGGTTGGAGGTCGAACGTTAGCGTCACAAACTCGCCCGGCTTCAGCGGACTTCCCGGAAGCATGGAGTCGTAGTTTCCGCCCTTGGTCAGAGATTTGGCGTTCTGGGGGTCGGCCCAACCTCGGGTGATCAGGTTCCTGGTGCCAATTGCGCCTTCATCCCACGGCAGTTGCACCAGGTACACGGACAGATTTGCGGCCGGAGAGCTGGATGAGAGTCGGATCGTAACTCGCGGGGTGCCCGAAAGATGAAGCTCCTTCGTGAGGGTTGGCGTGGCGTACATTAATCGGTTTGGCGATTCGCCAGCGGTTGCCAACGATGGCGCACTGAAGGAAACGTCGTCCACCAATGACTCGATTACCGAGCTACCGGATTTGGTCAGGCTTAGGTTGCCAACTTTAGCGCCACTATCCAATGGATAGAACGTCACCGACGAGGCGGCGGGGTTGGGATAGTCGGTATATGGGGTCGGAACCGATCGTCTGGCGTCCTCGCGGACAATGTACGCCTTGGGACCTTTCTCCACTCCATTGTCAACCCCATACAGGAACCGCGTGAACCACTTGTTCATCAGTTCCATCGGGGGATCTCCACCATGTCCCCCCTGGTGAAAGAACTGCACAAGCGGAACCTTCCCCTTCAACGCCTGGCTGATCCTGACGCTATGTTCCGGCACAACGTTCCAGTCGTTAAAGCCATGCGCCATCAGGACCGCGCAATGGATATTGTTGACGTGGGTCAGCAGATCTCGATCCGCCCAAAAACGATTGTAGTCGCCGGACTTCCGGTCACGTCCCTTGGCGAACTCTCCATCCCGATAGAGCCGGTTGCTCGTTTCCCGTCCCGCGGGGTCACCACTATTGATGAAGTCATAGAGCGAGTCGATAT
>DATFHI010000215.1:0-5229 GCA_035248525.1 Fimbriimonadaceae bacterium
ATACGAAGGCGGTGATAATGGACGTGGAGTTGATGATCGGGGGCACCTTGAACAGCTTGGCTACTCCGATGACGCCGAGGGCTCCAAACAGGATTCCCAATGCTCCGCCGCAGAGGCACATAACCACGCTTTCCAGCAGGAATTGAGTGAGAATGCCTTCTCGCTTGGCGCCGATCGCTTTTCGCAGCCCGATTTCGCGGGTTCGCTCGGTTACCGACACGAGCATGATATTCATAATGCCGATCCCGCCGACTAGCAACGAAACGGATGCAATTCCCGCCAGAAGTGCACCGAGAAGGGCTGTCTGCTCCTTCATCTGCTCAATCATTTCGCCCTGGTTAAAGACCCTAAAAAGGGATTCACCGGCGGCATTGCGGCGTTTTCGGTTTAAAACTTCCTCGACCTGAATCTGAGTGATCGGCATCAGCTCGGTGTTCGAAGCCTCGATGTTGATTTGGTCCAGTTTCGTCTTCCCGAGCAGCTTCCGCATCGCCGTTTCCAACGGGATGTAAACCTGATCGTCGGGATTTCTCCATCCTGACCCGCCCTTGTAAGCGATAACGCCGACGACCTCGTAGTTTTGACTTCCAATTCGAACCGTTGCCCCAACTGCGTTTTCACCTTGGAAGAGATCGTCGTACACCTGGTATCCCAAGACTACTTTCTGACGCTGCAGTTCGTTGTCTTCGTACGTGAACCATTGCCCCTGGTACATCTCGGTCGCATTTCGAATGATTGCGAGTTCAGGAACTCCACCCGTTACGCTGGTTTGAGTGCTCTTGTTTCCGTAGATAAGCGGCCGGTTAGAACTGACCACGCCACTGATATTCTTGATCAGTGGAACTTGCGCCACGAGGTCTTGGACGTCTTCATTCTGCAGAGAAGGGGGTGCGGTTGCACCCATGCTCTGGCCGCCTCGGCGCCAATCCGGCATGACCGTCAGCATGTTGGAACCCATCTTGGAGATATTGTCCAGCGACTGCTTCTTCGTGCCTTCGCCAATTCCAATCATGGCGATTACGGATCCGACTCCAATAATGACTCCCAGCATAGTGAGCGCGGAGCGGAGTTTGTTCGCGCCAATCGCTCGGATTGCCGATTGGAAGGAATCGGAAAAGGTCACCGGCGAGCTCCTCCTCCGCCTCCGCCTCCGCTGCTACCACGTCCGGAGCCAATGTTCAGGCTGGCGCCCGCTCGAGGCTGCCCAGGTCGCGTTTGGTTATTGCGCGGTCCCTGTCCGCCCATAAGGCCGCCGCCTTCTTGGGCCTCTTGCATCTTCTTCTGAGTCTCTCTGAGGGCGGCTAGGTCGATCTTGGCGGTAACAATCTCATCGCCTTCTTTCAGTCCGCTAATAATCTCCGTCCCGTCGTTCCCTACTTCGCCCACCTTCACTTCGACCCGCTTCGGCATCAGAGGATCTGCGGTTTTGACGTCGACGTATGCCTGATCTCCCTCATGGTAAATCGCCTGACTTGGAGCGACCAGCACATTCGGTTTTTCGAGGGTGAGGAATTCACAAGTTGCGGTCATGCCGGGCAGAAGTCGCGCTTTGGAGCCAGGCAGGATCTTTACACGGACCTTTACGGCGGTGATGTTGTTTTCGGTCTTCGCCGCTGGATTGACTCGGTCGACCACCCCCGCCACTGGCACGCCCTTGAAAGCTTCAGTTACAATGCGCACCTTTTGTCCGGCACGCACTTGGGCCACGTCCGCCTCGACGACCGCACATTCCACAAACATCGTGTTCACATCGCTGAGTTGAACGATGCTCGTCCCTTGCGCGAACGTACTTGTGCCGGGCGGGATGATGGTGCCCTCTTCCAGGTACTTGGTGGTTACGACTCCGTCCCTCGGAGCGAGTACGGTTGTGCTGTCGAGTTGGACCTTTGCGTTCTCCACGCTCACGCGGGATCGGACGGTCGAAGCTTTCGCCGCGCGATATTCCTCTCCACGAATGCGGTTGTTGATCTGCGAATCCCTGGATTGCTGGAGATTGATTTCGGCGGTTTTGACCGCCTTTTCCGCTTCGGCCACGTTTTGTTTTTGGATTGCGGTGTCCGAAGTACCTGCTCTGGCCTGATCCAATTGGGCTCGCGCCCGGCTTATGGAGGCGCTGATGCCGACAAGCTCAGCGTCCAAGTCCCGTTCATTGGTATTCAATTGAGTTTGAGCTAGCTGATACGCCGATCGTGCGGATTGCAAAGCGCTTCGGGATTTGTCCAGCACGGCTTGCGTCGTGAAGCCTTGCTCCAGGAGTCGGACCTGCCGGTCGTATTCCGCTTGGGCAACTTCGAAATCAGCTTTCGTCCGATCAAAATTCCCCTGCGCATCTCGCCGACGCTGAGGAACCGTAACCTGCTCGAAGCGCTTCTTCGCCTCAACGGCTTCGTCGTAAGCAGCCTGAGCGGTCTTGGTTGCCGCGGCGGTCAAAGTCGGGGTTCGCTGCAATTCGAGCTTGGCTCTCGATAACCGCACACGGGCGGTTTCTAATGCTGCTTGTGCGTCCGCGACTCCGGTTTTGCTGTTCGCCTGCTGCAGTCGGAAATTGGCTTCCGCCTGTGCGGCTCTGGCCTGTGCAGACGTGAGGTCGGCGCTTGCCTGGTCATAGGTCGCTTGGGTGTCCGAAGGGTCGATTACGGCAATAAGGTCGCCCTTTTTGACCATGGTTCCTTCGTCGACTGCCAGCCGGACAACCTTTCCACCCGCCTTGGACTTGATGTCCACCATCGTGCTCGCAACGAGAGTTCCAGTTGCGGAGATCGAGCGTATAATTTCGCCCTTCTGGACCTTGGCGTATCGATATTCTATATCGCCCGCGTCGTTTGCCCGGTTTTTGGAGATGTAGAGGAATCCACCGACTCCCGCAATTAAAAGACCTATAAGCCAATAAAACTTCGTCATTTATCGTTCGAGTTCACCCGCGATCGGCCGCCCACTAACCAGTCGCAGATTCGCGTCCGACTCATAGTAGTCATACGTCGCCTCGATGTAGTTTGACTCCGCCGTGACCAGGCTAACCTGTGCGGTTAGGACTTGAATCACATCGTTGGCGCCTTCCCGTTGGGCAGCGATGGCTGCATTGTAGTTAACTTGTGCTGCCTCCAAGGCTTGTTTCGACGCATTCAAGCGCTCGATGTTCTGAGCATTCTCCGCATAGGCTGACTCGATCTCTGCTCGGGCCAACCGTTCTGACTGCACTAACCGCGCCTGCGATGCCTGGTAGTTGAGCTTCGCCTCTCGAGCCTGTTCCCGTAGACGCCCGCCGTCAAATAGAGGATAGGTCACCAACAGCCTCAGGTTGCGGCTGTCATCCGCATTTGGACTGAAGTTTCGAGAATAGGTCAGGTCCAAGTCGAAGCTGAAGCCGGCATCCCGCTCAGCCCTTTTCCAAGAAAAGTACTGCACATCCACCCGCCGCCGCTCGGACTGAAGGTCCGGACGAGTTCGAAGGCCTTCCTCCACTACAGTTTCCATGGGCGGAATTTCGGGAACATCCACCAACTCCGGCGCCTTTTCGAGCGGGGGAAGGGGTTCAGTGCCGTTCCAGCCGATCGTCGCCTTTAACGCGCTTTGGGTGGTCGAGGTTAAGTTCTTGATTCGAAGCAGCTCGACCTTTGCGTTTAAGAGGTCCGCCCTAGCCTGATAAACGTCTTTCTTGGCGACCGACCCGATCTCCGGACGGGAGCCGAATTCAGCTTGGTCGTAAATTTTTTGGGTGCGGTCGACCTGGGATTGCCCGACCCGCAGCAATTCTTGTGCTCGGAGAGCTTCGTAGTACTGCTGATGAACCGTGAACAACGTCCGTCTCAGCAACTGAGTGGCATCGAACCGCGTCGCTTCTTCGCTTCTTTGCGCGCCTCTTAGAGTGAAATCTTTTTGACCGGCATCCAAGATGTTCCAGGTTGCGTCAATTCCGGTTGTCCACCCATCGAACTTAGAAATGACATTTCCCAGAGAAGTGTCAGTCGTCGACCGCTGATTGTTGTATTCGACGAACGGCGTAATTGTCGGAAAGAAAGCGCTTCGGGCCTGCTTGACCCGGGCGTTCGCTGCTTGAACGTCGAGCGCCGCTGCGCGAATATCGCCGTTGTTAAGTCTGGCTAATCGAAGCGCCTCGTCCAGAGTCAGATTCTGTGCGAGTCCGAGACTTGAAAGGAATAGCGCCAGACACGCGACCGGGATCCGAATTGAATTCGGGTTCATCATTAAGAGAACTTACCGCCAATGCCTGAATCAATTCGGCGGTTTCGCTTCTTTTGTGGGGCTTTTGGGAAGTTATCCGGATTTAGCAGTCTTGGGAGGATCGAATTTCGCGATGGTTCTATCCGATGCTCTGCCCTGGCGATCCCATTCCCGGAGGATCAATTCCACGGTGCGTTTGGGCTTTGGAAAAACCCACATGCCAAATGACTTCGCAGTGATCGAAACCTCGGTTTGAATCGGCACGGGCGCAATGGTCACCGCAAGAGTCTTTCCTTTTGTATCCACCTCGACCACGCGGTAGCTACCGATTCCATTGGTCTGCCCAGCGAAGTAGGCAACGACCACGTTCTTAGAAAAATCAACCGTCGGAATTTGCTCCTCGACCACGGTGGTTCCGCTCAGATTGGGTGGCGCACCGAAAATCTCCTTGTGCCGACGCCAAAGTTGGGCGAACTCCTCTTTGGTCGTGGCCATGGTGACCATCCGCTGCTCGATGGCGGTATCCGTACCGCTGATTTCGCCCAACGGTTTGAAATCTTTTTGCTCAGCCGCCTGTTGAGCGAGGATTGCCAGCAGCATGGCGATCACTTTACGGAGGGCTAGCATGTGGGTAGGACGGCTGCGTGGGCTGGCGTGTTCGACTCAAAGTCAAATCACGGTGCGACGCCCGATCTCCTCTCCTCGATTCTTGCCGATCGGCTTGACGGAAGCGACATTCTCCGGTTCGAAGTCCAACAACTGTAACCAGTCTTCTTGAGAATCGCCCTTCGGAAAAATCTCGTTTTCTCGGTATTCCTGATTGGAAGCTTCGATTAGGTCGTTCAATTTGATGCCGGGAGATTCGTCGGGATTGGCGATGGCGCGTTGGATCGCGAAGTCTTTGGCGCGGTCCACAACGCTCTTTAAAAGCGCGCCACTGACCATGTCCTTGCGATAGAGCGTCTCCGATTGGCCATTTCGCAAATACACCTTGAGAAATTCATTTTCTTTGGACTTTTTCCAGATGTGGTCGGTAACGGCCTCGAT
>DATFHI010000216.1:0-7428 GCA_035248525.1 Fimbriimonadaceae bacterium
TCAACCGCAAGCGGATTGATGGTCACCCGCGCTGGTCAAGACCGCAGTATGGGTGGAGAGGTTGCGGCGCAGTTGTTCGGGCAGCATAAGGCGATTGGGGTCGCCTCCGGAGCGCTTGCCTGCATGGCCCTGGTACCCGGCTTCCCGGCAACGCTTTTCCTGGGTTGCTCTGCGGTGCTATTTGGTCTGTATCGCTTCGCTCAAAAAACTCCACAGGCTGCCAATTTGTTTGAATCGCCAAAATCCGAATCCAAGAAGTCCGACGAGGCGGTTAAAGCCGCCCCCACCGGTCCGGAAGCGGTCATGACATTCTTGAACGTAGACCAGCTAGAAATCGAAATTGGATATGGCCTGACGAAGCTCGCCGATCCCCGCGTAGGTGGCGATTTGACCGAGCGAATTACGGCAACGCGGCGACAGATCGCTTTGGAACTTGGCTTCGTGATGCCCACCGTTCGCATCCGAGATTCGGTGCATCTGCAGAACACCGAGTACGCAATCAAGGTCCGTGGCGAGGAAGTTGCTCGCTCGACGGCGTCGCCGAATGAATTCCTGGCCGTTAGCAGCGGGGCCGTTATTCATCCGGTTCCGGGAACACCGACCAAAGATCCCGTTTTTGGATTGGAAGCGCTTTGGGTATCTGCCGATACGCGAGAGGCCGCCGACCGTGCCGGTTACACCGTCATCGAGCCGAGCGCAGTCATTTCCACGCACTTGGCGGAAATCGTTAAAGCCCACGCTCCGGAATTGTTGAGCCGACAAGACGTTCAAACCTTGATCGACAACGCAAAGCAGATCAACGAGGCGGTTGTGAGCGAACTGGTGCCCAACGTGCTTCAACTGGGCGACGTGCAGAAGGTCCTTCAGCACCTGCTCAGGGAGCGGATCCCGATACGAGATATGGTTACGATTCTGGAGACGATGGCAGACTTTGGCTCCCGGGTCAAGGATCCCGACCAGTTGGGCGAACTCGTCCGCGCGGCCATCGCCCGCACCATCACCCGCCAATATCTGGACCCCGAAAACAAGCTTTACTGCATCACCTTGGAACCGACGCTTGAACGCCGGCTCAACGAATCGGTGAGCCTAACCAACTTCGGCTCCGCGCTGGTGCTCGATCCCGGATTGCAATCGGAACTTCTGTCGAAGTTACAGCAAGAGGTGGACAGCGCATTTGGACGCGGCTATCAAGCGGTCCTGATCTGCTCGACGCAGCTACGACTGCCCCTTCGGCGACTGCTGGAAAAGTATCTACCAAGCCTTTCGGTGCTTGCCTACAACGAAATTGCCTCCAGAGCAGAGGTTGAATTCGTTGGTGCTGTAAAAGCGGCTTAAGCAGCTTTCAGGTCGGATTCTTCCGGATAAAGATATATGATCTCGGCTTCCCGAACAGGATGAGTGTTCACGGTCTCTTCCCTTTCTGGCGCATTTCGGTAGGCCAAACCGTAAAATGCAATAGCGGCAAGGATGTAGAAAGCAATGATCATGGCGTTCCTAATCAATAGATCGGCGGAATCGGCATTCCATGAAGGCAACTTTGGAATTCCCGGCACAAATAGGGGTTTCTAATCGCGGGCAAACTCTCAGGTCGGATTCGAAGAGCTATCGGCTCATCCTTGGTTCTCTTTGGAATGGCAGCCGTTCTCGCTGCCGGGAATGCGTACATTCAGGGCCGAGATCGAGCCATGGCGTTGGGACCTGCAAGTCCGGCTCAAAAGGCGTTTTATATCCAGCTTGTGGATCGCCCGGACGTCGCATCCTTTTTCAAAAGATTCTCGCCCGCTGAAAAACTGAAGATCGCCAAGAACCTGCGCCAATATCCAGATCCAGAGATTATCGAGCTTGCCGAAGCTTGGCTTAACGACTTCGACGCTCCCGTCCGTAAAGAGCTTCAGTCGCTGCTGGTGGAGTTCGCGCCGCAATTTCCGGAAACAATGGCAAAGCAGTTGAAGAATTCTGGCGGGTTCCAGAAGGTTGGTACGTTTGCCGCGCTCGAATCTCAAAAGTCCCAGTCTTTGCCCTTTGTAATCGAGCAGTTGGAAGTACCGGAGGCCAGGTCGAACGCGGTCGAGTACCTCGTTGGACTGGGAAATGAAGTTGGCCCAAGGGTGTTGGCAAAACTGAACTCCAAGGAGAAAGACACCCAATTGGCAGCCGCCGATGCTCTTGGCCGTATGGGTTTCGCCGCCGCGGCCAACCGTTTACTCGAGCTCTATCGGAATGCAGAGGGTGCGGATCGGTCTACCTTGCTGGCATCATTGGCCAATTTGGGATCTTCAGAAAGCGAAATTACATTTAAGGAACTACTCGTAAACCCGAGAACACCCGCCAGCGATCGATCCAGCGCTATCCTGGGGCTGGGCAGAATTGGTTCTCCAACCGCCATCTCCTTCCTGTGGAGAAATATCGAGAAGGATCCCGCGGACAAGGACGAGATGATTCAGGCGTTGAGATTGGCCGGTCCGGCAGCTTTGCGGTCTGGCGAACGTCCCATCAACCTCCTGCAGGTTGCAACTGGCATTACCGGGCCAGTGGCAGACCAAACAATCCGCAAGGCGCTGGAGATACCGGAAGCCCAGTTATTGGCAACGCAATTCAGCGAATCGCGTTCCGGGCTGGTCGATGCTTTGGTTGCACAACTTCGGCAACTAAATCCGAATCAAGATGGAAAGCTAATTGAACGAACCGTTGCCTCCCTCGCCAGCACTCCATCCGGAAAAAAAGCTCTTTTGAATTTTCGCAGCGGGCCCCTGTCTGGCTTCGTAGAGCGGCAACTGCTTAAATAGCGACTGCTTTGGCGTCAGAACTCTGACCTTGCTTCCTTGCTCTTTTGACTCGCTCGATGGATTCGGCATCCACCGCACGTTCAAATGCACGGAAATCGGTCACTTCGAACCCATGCTTTTTGGCCAAGGCCGAGATTTCGTCGACTTGCTCGACGGTCACATCTTTCCCGAGAGTAAAGTTCTCTGCCCGGCCTTCCAGGGCCAGCATCATGGTTTCGCTCATGCAGGCGTAAGCCGTCTTTTCCGGGAATCCAAATCGAAAATTGAACTCCACATCTCCTGGAACTCGTACAACGCCACCCTCGATTACCAAAACATCCGGGCGCTCTTTTGAGACTCTGGCGCTTACATCGCGCGGCCTCGCCACATCGCAAACCACTGCACCCGGCTTCAGGTGCTCCGGCATGATTAGCTCTTTTCCCGCCGAACTAACCGCGATAATTGCGTCTGCCCCGCGGATGTCGCTGACTTCGGTGGAGGCAACGCCATGTTCAACCTCTTTGGCCGCTGCTTCCGTTCGCTCCCGGTCCCGTCCGATGACGATCGTCTTCCCAAACGACCTTCCGAGGACTTTCGCGCAAGTGCGTCCGATTGAACCTGTCCCACCCACTACCGCCAAGGTGGCATTGGGCAGATCGACTTCGAGTACTTGGCAGGCTTTGATCGTGCCCTCTATTGCCGTGGCAACGGTGTAGGAATTGCCGGTCGTCACCGCTTTGATTTTCGTCCTTTGAGCAACGCTGATTCCGCCATCTCCAACAACGCTGGTAAAAGCTCCAAGACCGATGATGTCCGCACCGAGTTCCGCCGCGAGATCTCCGCACTTGGCGATTTTGTTGTAGACCTCATCGATGGGGAGGGTTTTTACCATCTGGTTCGGAGTCAGTGGCAATCCAATGAACCACCCTTCGGTCTCCGCACCGGTCTTGCTCACAATTCCCGTGATCTTGCTCAGCAGTACGGGATCCTTCCGACGAGCAAACGCCTCGATCCAGTTATCGGGCATGAAGCGGGCGAATTTGTATTTTCGCGCAATGTCGCGCGCAGTTAGGGGGTGAATAATAAACCCAAATCGAGTCAAGCGGTAACGGGTCTCCTCATCAAGGTTATTGACGTACGGTGAGGGTACCAGAGCATCAGGTCCCGTTCAGGTCCAAAATGTTAGGCTTCCAGTCCAGGCGCTTGAGTACATCAAGGTAGTCGGAATCTTTCAACGTTTCGGGTCGACGGCCGAGTAATGCCACGATTACCGCCTCCATCACGTTGGTGGCGAACGTTTCTCCACCCATCACCGGGGTCGTGGTGATCACTCTGGCGGCGCCCGCCTCCTTCAGCCACGCCAAGTCCGCCTTGCGCACGGTTTGAGTAATGATGGTCTTTCCGGTGAGAACATTCGATGCATATCGCTTGATATACAGCGTATCGCCAGCGACGACGGTCGACTGCCGCCAGACCGATTCGTGCTTCGGTTTGCGCTCATCCTGCTTCTCACCAGTCGGATAGAACCACTTGAATGGCAGTTTGGTAATGATAGGTAGAACCGACGCACCCAGTCGCCGGACGTTCTTGTACTTGTGGAGTGGGAATGGCAGACCAATGCCAAAGAGCAAGTCGCCATAAATGACTCGTCCGCCAATCTTATCGAGCGCCTGCGCCATTCCAAACCGGTCCACCGCCGAAACAAGGAGCGTCGTTTCCTTTTTGAAATCTACAATTCCCTCTGTTTGCAAGGTCTCGATCGTGGCCCGTTCCAGCGTATGTTTAAGCCCGCTTCCGTCGACAACCGGCGTCTTTCTCGCCCGGGCGACCAGTTTCAAGATTTGGCGGAAGGCGTAGCGCTTGTCGCCAACCACGACGTACACGTCCGCGCCCCCCACTCCAAGGGCATCGACCTTGCCGTCGAGCTCGGCGAACATGTCGCCAAATCGTTTCAGATCGCCATCGACGCCGATGCGCTCGATCTTGAACTGCTCCCCGAGGATTTCGACATCTTGCGACTTGTTTCGCTTGGAAGACCCGAGACTGACGGAGACAACGCGCTTCATGAGTTTTGAGTTTGGAGTCCGGAGTTCAGACTGCCCATGTTGGAGTTTTGAGTTTGGAGTCCGGAGTTCGGATTGCCCATGTTGGAGTTGTCAATTTGAAATCTTGAAGGTGACATCGAATTTTTCGAATCAGGATTTTGGTTCGCGCGAGTGGACTTTATGCAGGCAACGGTAATCGGCAGGAGCTCATTCATTTCGCTGGACAACGACTCCGTTGCTTCGGATGTTGCATATCCACACTCGCGGGCCAATTCCAGCCACATTAGGAATTCGTCCGCCTCCTCTTCCACGATCCCCAACTTGGCAATGAACTCTGCCGTGGATCGGGCACGGCAAGCGGCACGGTAGTTTGCTGGGACAGATGTGGCAGAACGCCCCAACTGGTTTGCGATGATTCTCGCGCCAGGTTTTGATGGCAAAGAATCCACAAATAGCAAAGTCCGCTTCGCTAACGCTTGTGACCGACCTTGGAAGTCCTTCTTGAATGCTGCATTGGTCATCCTTCTATCTGCCTAATTAGCTCAAATCAAATCTTGAAGCCTATTGGATACTCCGCACTCCGAACTCAGAACTCCCCACTCCGCACTCAAACTTTCAATAGACCGCAATGACCTCGATCTCAACATCAACATTTTTCGGCAATCCGGCAACCGCGACCGTGGATCTCGCCGGAGGATTGCCTTCGAAGTAGGAACCGTACACTTCGTTTACCGAAGCAAAGTGCTCCATCGAGCTCAGGAAGATGGTTGTCTTGCAGACGTTTGACAGACTCAACCCAGCCGACTCCAGAAGTCCTTTCACATTCTCCATGCATTGACGGGCTTGGTCTTTGACGTCGCCTCCAATGAGTTCCCCACTAGGCGTCAGCGGAATCTGGCCGCTGCAAAACAGGAATTTGCCTTCCGCGCGGACGGCTTGACTGTAGGGGCCAATAGCGGCAGGGGCTCGGTCGGTCGAAACGGCTTCTCGAAGCATAATGAGAGCATACCGGCAGAACCCGCGCCTATCTCATTGCAGAACTACTGCTTGTTTAAGTTCCGTGTCAAATACTACAATGGAGTGGAATGACAAATGGAGGGCTAATGGTACCGAGTCTTTTAATCGCTCTCATCGGTGGTCTGAGTCAACAACTGCAATATGATCCAAAACATTATTCAGTTGATCCACAACAGGTCGAGGAATGCAAAGATCAAATAAGAATGGTTTCCGAGCTTCTGTCAATTCCAGTGGATGACTCGTATATTAAAAGTTACGTTCGAAACGTTCAAGTTAACGTCGGTCAATCAATGTGAATTATTCTTCTTTTTCAGGGGAATTCACGGTAAACACCAGGCGATGTAGCTCACTGACAGTTTCACCAGATAGGTCGCCCGAAACTCCAGATCACCTTCAACAGCAGTTAAGCTTGGCAGTGATAAAGGTGCTTGCGCCGGATCAGAAGGTGCAACTCCATCAAAAAGCGATCCATCTGCGGAGAGGAGATTCGATGAGCGCTGGGGAAGTTTATTACGAGTTTGTCCAGATCGTCGACGGGCTGCCTACAACATTTACCCATCGTGTTGCATTCAGGGACAGCAAGTTTTCATCCATCCGTCTTGCCCCCAAAATACTGTCGCCTATTAGGAGTGAAGTCCAACTCACCTTGGACCAAGCTCGAACAATTGCGCTAGAGGAAATTTTTGCCCAACGTCCGGTTTTAAAATTGGACATTCTGAACAGTGGATTCAAGGCCATTGGGGTTTTTAAAGGACCAGAGTGGAAAAGTAATCCTCCCGAAGACGAGGTTCCATCGCAAATTGGATACCGATTCGATGTCCACTGTTACGAGGAAAAAGGAATGGAATGCGACCGCATCATTTTCGTCAGCGGTCAAACTGCACAGGTCCAGATTACGGGACCAATCCCGCCTTATTTCGGCTCTCTTCCGGTAAAAGGAGAAGCCATAAATCTGACCAAAAATGCACTCCTTTTGCTGAACGGTAAGCGCACTAAGTTGCCAATCGATCGTTTGAAACCCGCAAAAGCTTTTGAAGTTAAGGGGAAAATGGATTGTCTAGTGATCGACGGCAAGCAAGTCTACAAAGCGAACCTAGACCTGAAATCCAAGAAGCTATCAGTAGGTGTGCGAACTACGTTTCAACTCCCCGAGGATTTCATCGCAAATCTTGCCAAATACAAATGAAAATGGCCAGACGACCGGCGTAAAAGGTCATCTGGCCAAATTGAAGTCAAGTTACCGCTTCATGTTGATGAGATCCTGAAGCATCTCATCGACGGTGGTTACGACTTTCGTGTTCGCCTGGAACCCGCGCTGGGTCACGATCAGGTCGGTGAATTCGTTACCAATGTCTATATTGGACTGCTCGAGGAATCCAGAATTGACCGAACCTCGGCCGCCGGTTCGCGGAGCGCCGATAACGGCAACGCCGGAGTTGTCCGTGCTTCGCCAAAGGTTAGAACCTGTTCGCTCCAAGCCGTTCGCATTCGGGAAGATCGCCAACGCGATTTGCCCGAGGGGCCGGGTCAGACCGTTGGTGTAAAGGCCCGTGATGACGCCGTCGGTTCCCACAGAGAAGCTGGCCAACGAACCTGGCGCA